>NZ_JBFBGK010000174.1:0-10195 GCF_040684615.1 Streptomyces sp. NPDC089919 | reverse complement strand
GTCCGGGCCCGCGCCCGGCCGCTGCGCGGAGCCGGCCCCACCCCGCCCCTTCCCGAAACCGGTGGGCGCCGCCCCCGGATCCCCCGCGCCTCAAACGCCGGCGGGGCTGGTAAGGGGACGACGGGGCTGCGCCCCGGACCCCACACCGCCGCTGCGCGACGGGCTTTCGGGGCTCCGCCCCGGACCCCGCGCCTCGAACGCCGGCGAGGCTGGTAGGCCCGTACCGCTGCTTCGCGGTGGTCGCCTCGAACGCCGGCGGGGCTGGTGGGCCACTGCCACCGGTGGGAGGCAGCCCTGGCGAGGCTGGGTCAGGCCGGTGGGGCGGGCGCAGCGACGGTGGCCGGCGGGGGTGCGGGCGAGGTCGGGGCCGGCCCGGTGGCGCCCCGGTCGGAGCGGGTGGGGCGGGGGTACCGTCGGGGGATGGGACGTGTGGGTGAGGAGTGGGGCGGGGGCCGGGGGCGGGGCGTCGTGGGGGCGTTGCGGGGGGCGGGGTGCGAGGTGGCGGGGGACCGGGGTACGCGGGGGGCGTACGCGGCGGACGCGTCGAACTACCGCCGGGTGCCGCTCGCGGTGGTGTTTCCCCGCGACCGGGCCGACGTGCTGGCGGCCCTCGCCGTCTGCCGGGCGCACCGCGTGCCGGTCACCGCCCGCGGCGCCGGTACCAGCACCTCCGGCCAGGCCGTCGGTGCGGGCGTGGTGCTGGACTTCTCCCGCCACTTCAACCGCCTCCTCGCCCTCGACCCGCAGGCCCGCACCGCCACCGTCCAGCCCGGCATCGTGCTGGACGAGCTGCAGGCCGCCGCGGCCCCGCACGGCCTGCTCTTCGGCGCGGACCCCTCGACCCACAGCCGCTGCACCCTCGGCGGCATGATCGGCAACAACGCCTGCGGCACCCACTCCCTGGCCTGGGGCCGCACCGCGGACAACGTCCTCGAGCTGGAGGTGGTCACCTACCGCGGCACGGTCCTGCGGCTCGGACCGATGAGCCCGGCGGAGGTCGCGGCGGCCACGGCCCGGGACGACGACCGGGGCCGGCTGATCGGCGCCCTGCACCGGCTGGCCGCGGACCACCTGGCCACCCTGCGCACCGAGTGCGGCCGCTTCCCCCGCCAGGTCTCCGGGTACGCCCTCGAACACCTGCTGCCGGAGCGGGGCTTCGACCTGGCGAGGGCCTTCGTCGGCAGCGAGGGCACCCTGGGCCTGGTGCTGTCCGCCACCCTCCGGCTGACCGCCCCGCCGCCGGCCCGGTCGCTGGTCGTCCTCGGCTTCACCGACGCCTACGCGGCCGCCGGGGCGGTCCTCCCGCTGCTGGAGCACCGGCCGTTGGCGCTGGAAGGGCTCGACCAGGCGCTCACCGAGGTGGTCACCCGCCCCGAGACCCGCGCCGCCCTCGCGGGCCTGCCGGCCGGCCGGGCCTGGCTCTTCGCCGAGCTGGGCGGGGCCGGGTCCGAACTCCCCGAGCGGGCCCGGGCCCTGGCCGAAACGGCCGCCGCGGCCGAGGGCCACACCGGCAGCCGGATCGTCGGGGACGGCGCCGACGCGCGCCGGCTCTGGCGGATCCGCGAGGACGGCGCGGGCCTGGCCACCCGGCGGTCGGACGGCTCCGAGGCCTGGCCGGGCTGGGAGGACTCCGCGGTGCCGCCCGCCCGACTGGCCCCGTACCTGCGCGAGTTCCGTGCACTGATGGACCGTCACGGGCTGACCGGCGCGATCTACGGGCACTTCGGCGAGGGCTGCCTGCACGTCCGCATCGACTTCGACTTCGGCACCGCGGAGGGCGCCGCCGTCTTCCGCGCCTTCGGCACCGAGGCCGCCGCGCTGATCGCCGCGCACGGCGGCTCGCTGTCGGGGGAACACGGCGACGGCCAGGCCCGGTCGGAGTTCCTGCCGCTGATGTACTCCCCGCGGGCCATGGCGGCCTTCGCCGCGTACAAGGAGGCCTGGGACCCGGACCGGGGGCTCAACCCCGGCATCATCGTGCACCCGCGCCCGGCCGACGGCGATCTGCGCATTCCCGCGGACCGGATTCCGCTTCCGCTTGCCACCGTCTTCGACTACCCCGCGGACGACGGCGACTTCGCCAAGGCCACCCGCCGCTGCGTCGGGGTGGGCCGGTGCGTGAGCACCGGTCCGGGCACCGGCGCGATGTGCCCGAGCTACCGGGTCACCCGGGACGAGAAGGACTCGACCCGCGGTCGGGCCCGGATCCTGTACGAGCTGACCCGCGGTGAACTCCTGCCGGACGGCTGGCGGTCGGCCGAGGCCAGGGACGTGCTCGACCTGTGCCTGTCCTGCAAGGCCTGCCGCAGCGAGTGCCCGGTCGGGGTCGATGTGGCCACGTACAAGGCGGAGTTCCTGTACCACCACTACAAGGGCCGGCTCCGGCCCGCCGCCCACTACGCCATGGGCTGGCTGCCGCTGCTGGCCCGGCTGGCGGCCCGGGCCCCGGGCCCGGTCAACGCCCTCACCGGCGGCCCGCTCGCCCCGCTGGTCAAGCGGCTGGGCGGGATCGCCCCCGAGCGGGCGCTGCCGCGGTTCGCGGACCGGACCTTCCTGGCGTGGTTCCGGGCCCGGCCCGTGCGGCCGCCCGGCCCGCGGGGGCCCGTCCTGCTCTGGGCCGACACCTTCTCGGACCACTTCGCCCCGGAGGTGCCGCGCGCCGCGGTGGCCGTGCTGGAGGCGGCCGGTTTCACCGTGCGGGTTCCGGCGGGCACCCCTTGCTGCGGGCTGACCTGGATCACCACCGGGCAGCTGGACACCGCCCGCCGGGTGGCCCGGCGGACCGTCGCCGCCCTCGCCCCGGCGGCGCGCGCCGGGCTGCCGGTGGTGGGCCTGGAGCCCAGCTGCACCGCGGCCCTGCGCGGCGACCTGCCCGAGCTGCTGGGCCGGGAGCCGGGCCCGGCGGCGGACGCGGCGGCGGTGGCCGCCTCGGTGGTCGGCCTCGCCGAGCTGCTGGCACGGCGGGCCCCCGACTGGACGCCCCCGCCGCTGGCCGCCCGGTCCCTCAGCCAGACCCACTGCCACCAGCACGCCACCACCGGCTTCGGCGCGGAGGCCGAGCTGCTGCGGCGGATGGGGGTGGCCAACACGGAGCTGCCGGCCGGGTGTTGCGGCCTGGCGGGAAACTTCGGCTTCGAGCGGGAGCACTACGCCCTCTCGGTGGCCGCGGCGGAGCAGACCCTGCTGCCGGCGGTCCGGGCGGCGGCCCCCGACACGTACGTCCTGGCGGACGGCTTCAGCTGCCGCACCCAGATCGAGCAGCAGACCGGGCGGCGGGGTGTCCATCTGGCCCAATTGGTCGCGGAAGCGCTGCTACCGGATGGAACCGGCCGAAATGATCCGGCCAGTCGGTAAGGACCGTGGCTCATCAGCGCCCTTGACGGATCTCGGAGCTCCGGCGCAGGGTCGATGCAGTGATCTTGGCCGAAACGAGGACCGCCGAACCCGGCGATGCCCGCGTCTACGCGCGTCCGGAGACCCCGGCCGCCGTGGTCCGGCGCGAGCCGGGTTCCGGTTCCCGCCTCCTACCGGTTCGCGGCGCGAACCAGAACGGAACCCACGCGTGCATACCGATGTGATGTCCCGGACCCCCGACATAACCGGTCGCAGCAAGAAGGTCTGGCGAGTCGACGAGGACACCTGCCTCGTCGAACTCATCCCGTCACTCGCGAGCTTCACCTACAACCGCCACGAACTCATCGACGGCACCGGTGAGTTGCGCCTCGACTTCTTCGAGCACGTCTCCGGCCGACTGGCCGCCGAGGGCGTCCACACCGTCTTCCGCGAGCGCACCGGCCCGCTGTCCTACCTCGCCGACTACCGGCCGTCCACGCCCTTCGAGGTCATCGTCAAGAACCGCGCCACCGGTTCCACGATGCGCAAGTACCCCGGGCTCTTCACCGAGGGCCAGGTCCTGGAACGCCCGGTGGTCAAGTTCGACTACCGCACCGACCCCGAGGACCAGCCGATCGGCGAGGACTACCTGCGCCTGCTGGGCATCGACGTGGACGCCTACCGCGAGGCCGCGCAGCGCTGCAACACGGTGCTGCGCACCCTGCTGGAGCCGCTGGACCTCTGGGACTTCTGCATGATCATCGCGCCCGACGCGGAGCGCGGCCTGGTCATCAACTCCGAGATCTCGCCCGACTGCATGCGGCTGCGCTCGGCCGCGGGGGAGTGCTACGACAAGGACCTCTTCCGCCAGGGCGCCTCCGGCGAGGAGATCATCAAGCGCTGGACCGAGCTGATGCAGATCATCACCCGTGCCTGAGCGTCTGGCGCTCGTGACGGGCGCGAACCGGGGGACCGGCCGGGCCATCCGGCTCCGGCTCGCCGAGGACGGGTACGCCGTGCGCTGCCTGAACCGGCGTTCCTGCGAGGACCACACCGACCCGGTCACCGCCGACCTCGCCGACGGGCAGGCCGCGTTCGAGGCGGCCCGCCGGGTGCTGGCGGACGTACCGGCGCTCGACCTGCTGGTGCTGAACGCCGTCACCCGGGGCCTGGGTCGGGTGGCCGACCTCAGCCCGCAGGACTGGGACGAGGCCGTCGGGGTCAACCTCACCGCCAACGTCCGCATCATCCAGGCGGCGTTGCCGGCCCTGCGCGCGGCGGGCGGGCACATCGTGCTGATGGGCTCGCACGCCGGTGACCGTCCCTTCGAGGGCGGGCTGGCGTACTGCGCGACCAAGGCGGCGCTCAAGTCCGTCGCCGAGGTCCTGCTGATGGAGGAACGGCCGCACGGCGTGCGCACCACGCTGCTCAACCCCGGCGCGATCCGCAACTTCGACGACGACCTCTCGGAGCACAAGATGAGCGTCGAATCGGTGGCCTCCGTCGTGTCCTGGGTCGCCGCGGCGCCGGCCGACACCGTGCTCGGCGAGGTCGAACTGCGGCCGGCCCGGCTCGGCACCCCGCCGGCCGTGGGCTTCGAACGCCTCCAGCACGTCTGACCGCCCCTCGGAACGAGGACCCTTCCCATGCCAACTGACGGGAGCGTTGTGATGGCGCCACAAAGCTTCATCACCGAATGGAACGCCGGATCCGGCGTACTGGAGGTCGCGGCGTCCCCCACCCGGGACGCCGGGGCCGGCCTGCCCACCCCGGCCGGGACCGGCACGGACACCGTGCCGGCGGTCACCGTCGCCTTCCGGGCCGTCGCCGCGGTGGCCTTCGCCGCCGACGGCCGGGTCTGCGCGGTCGACGTGCCGGACCTGCCCGAGGACGTGGTCCCGGCCATCCCGCCGGGCCGCGGCCGGGACGAGAGCGTCGGCTTCGCCTGGCTGGACAGCGGGTGGCTGTGGATCCCGCTGAGCCCCGACCGGGCCGCCAGGCAGCGCTCGGGGCCCGCCGAGATCGAACTGCGGCTGTGCCGCGACGAAGTGGCGGGCCTGTCCCTGCGCTTCCTTGACCAGGAGACGAGTACGTGAGTTACGCGGCCCTGCTGCGCAAGCCGTCCGTTCCGCACGCCCTCGGGGGCGCGCTGATCGGGCGGCTGCCCACCGCCATGACCGCCCTCGCCATGACGCTCACCCTGCGCGACCACGACGCGGACTTCCGCTTCGTCGGCATCGCGACCGCGGTGCTCGCCGTGGCGGGGGCGGTCGGCGGCCCCGCCCTCGGCCGGATGGTCGACCGCTGGGGCCAGACCCAGGTCCTGGTGATCAGCGCCCTGTTGTCCAGTGCGGGCATCGTGCTGATCGCCCTCGGGCCGGAGCACCGGCCGGTGGTGCTGGCCGGCGCCGTGCTGGCCGGCGCGGCCACCCCGCCGCTGGAACCGTCGCTGCGGGCCCTGTGGCCCCGGCTGGTCGGCCAGGAGAACCTGCAGAAGGCCTACTCGCTCGACGCGGCCGCGCAGGAACTCGTCTTCATCGGCGGCCCGTTGCTGGTGTCGGCGGCGGTGGCCCTCGGCCCCCCGGAGGCCGCCGTGGTGCTCTCGGCCGCGCTCTGCCTGGCCGGTTCGCTGGTCATGGCCACCTCGCGGCCGTCCCGGGAGTGGCGGGGCAGCCCCGGGACCCGGGACTGGCTGGGCCCGCTGCGCAGCCGGGCGCTGGTCCTGCTCTTCCTCGGCCTCGCCGGGGCCGGCACCGCCATCGGCGGCCTGAACATCGTCGCGGTGGCCTACGCCGAGCGGCACGACCTGCCGGGTGGCGCCGGCACCCTGCTGGCCCTGTCGGCCTGTGGGGCGCTGGTCGGTGCCGTGCTCTACGGGCGCAGCTCGTGGGCCAAGGCGCCCACCGCCCAGGCCGTGGTCTTCGGCGCCGGCCTGACGGTCACCTACCTGCTGGTCGCCCTGATGGCGCCGGTCCCGGTGATGGCGCTGGTCAGCCTCTCCACCGGCTTCTTCCTCTCGCCGCTGCTGGTCGTCTCCTTCACCCTGGTCGACGCCCTGGCCCCCGAGGGGACCGTCACCGAGGCCTTCGCCTGGCTGATCACCCTGCTCACCACCGGCACCGCCCTCGGGTCGGGGCTGGCGGGCGTGGTGCTCGAGTACGCGAGCCCGGGCGCGGCGGCCGCCGCCACCGCGGTCTGTGCCCTGCTGGGGGTGGGCTTCCTCTTCCTGTGCCACCGGTTGCCGGAGTCCGCCCGGGCGACGGCCGGTACCGCCGCGGTGGCCGGATGAGCCGCCCCCCGCGGCGGCCCCGGCTGCTGGCCTGCGACCTCGACGGCACGCTGTTGACCTCCGACGGGCGGATCACCGACGCGGTCGCCGCGGCCCTGGCCCGGGCCGCGGCGGCGGGGATCGCGCTGGCCGTGATCACCGCCCGGCCCGGCCGGGACGTGCGGCCGGAGGTGTCGGCCGCGGTCCCCGGCTCGGCGTACTGGGCGTACAGCAACGGCGCGGTGCTGCACGCCCCGGGCGACCCGCGGCCGCGCCGGGTGCTCGGTTTCGCCCCCGCCGAGGCCACGGCCCTGGTGGAGGCGGTACGGGCGGTCGGGCGCGGCTGGTCCTGCGCGCTGGACCTGGTCGACCGCACGGTGCTGCTGGACCCGTTCCCGGCCGCGGCGGCGGAGCACTGGAGCCGGGTGGTCCGGCACGGCCCGGGGGAGTGGCCCGTGCTCGCCGGGCCGGTCCCCAAGCTGCTGGTGCACACCGGGGTGCGCACCGACGCGGCCGTGGTCGCGCAGGTGCAGGCGGCCGTCGGCGCGGCGGCCCTGGCCACCGCCTCCGGCGGCAGTTTCGTCGAACTGGTCCCGCCCGGCAGCGGCAAGGCGGCGGCCCTGCGCGCGCTCTGCGCCGAGCTGGGCCTGGCGGAGTCCGACACGGCCGCCGTCGGCGACGGCCTCAACGACCTCGGGATGTTCGCGGCCGCGGGGCTGTCCGCCGCCCCGGCCAACGCTCCCGCCGACGTCCGCACCGCCGCCGACCTGATCCTTCCCAGCAACGACGAGGACGCGGTGGCCGCCCTGATCGACATCCTGCTGACCTGCTGACCTGCTGACCTCGCGCCCGCCCGGCGCGGAGACGGCCGTGCCCCGCCGCGCCCACCAGGGGCGCCGCGGGGCACGGCCGTCCGGGTCCGCCCGGGCTACTTCCGGACGCCGCAGATCACGACGGTGTCCGCGCCCAGCAGGACCCGGCCCGCGGGCTCGAAGCCGGCCTCGGTGAACCACTCCTCGTACTCCCGGCCCGTGTACACCATGCCCTCGCCGGAGGCGATGGTGTGGAAGTACGCGGAGAGGTAGGCCGAGCGCTCCGGGCCGGTCTCCTCGTCGTTCTGGTACGGCGTGACCACGAAGATGCCGCCGCCGGGCTCCAGGGCCCGGGCGGCCTTGGCGAGCAGCGCCCGGATCCGGTCGGCCGACCAGATCTCCAGGAAGTGCGCGAACAGCACCGCGTCGCACCCGGTCGGGAACTCCTCCTCGAAGGCGTCCAGGCTCACCGCCGACACCCGCTCCGCGAGGCCGAGTTCGGCGATCTTCTCGGTCGCGGCCGCCGAGACGGACGGCAGGTCGCCGATGGTGATCCGCAGTTCGGGCCAACGCGCGGCGAGCGTCGAGGCGTTGACCGCAGTGCCGCCGCCGACGTCCAGCAGGTGCGTGTACCCGGAGAGGTCGAGCTTCTGCGCCAGCTCCTCGCCCGCCAGCCGGCTGACCGCGCCCATCATCGTGTGGAAGGTGGACTCCAGCTCCGGGTTCTCGGCCAGCCGCCCGTACAGGGTCGGCGCGGTGCCCTGGATCTCCCGGTGCAGGCCGACGTTGGTGTCCTCCTTGAGGGCTTCGTAGAACCATCCCATGGCCCGGTAGATGCCCTGCTGCTCCCAGGGGAGGAAGGAGGCCGGGGACTCGTCGAAGTTGGCGCTGAGCGGCTTGGTGAGCTCGGTGTTGCGGTAGCCCGCCCCGTCCTTGTGCAGCAGGCCCAGGGTCGTGCAGCCCAGCAGCAGGATGCGGGTCGGCTGCTCCTTGAGGCCCAGCCGCAGGGCTATGTCCTTCATGCCGATGCCCGGCTCCTGGTCCAGGAGCGTGAAGAGACCGAGCTGGAAGGCCGCGCTCAGGATCTGGAAGCGGTAGTGCGCCTTGTAGAGCGGTCGGAGCTGGACCTCGATGGGGATCTCGGTCTGGGTCATTTCGGAGCCTCCGTCAGGCGTGCGGTGGTGCGGTGTGTCAGGTGCGGTGGAGGGGTGGCGGGCGGCCCGCTCGGCCGGCGGCCCGCTCACCCGGGCGGCCGGCTCACTCGGGCGGGGCCGGTACGGGCGCCGGGGCCGGTACCGGGGACGGTGCGCGGGCCGTTCCGGCGGTCAGGAGCGCCAGCAGCAGGACCGCGCCGCCGCAGCCGGCCATGATCGCCCAGCCCAGGTGGCTGGCCGCGGGGAAGCCGTCGGCGAACGGGCCCTCGATGCGGGCGGTGGTCACCGAGCCGAGCACGGCCACCCCGAGCACGGCCCCCACCTGGCGTCCGGTCGAGGTGATCGCCGCCGCCACGCCGGCCCGGGCCCGGGGCATCCCGGACACCGCCGAGTAGGTGAGCGGGGCGTCGAGCATGCCGAAGCCGATGCCGAACAGCACGTACGCGGCGGCCAGGTACCCCAGCGAGGTGTCCGGGCCGAGCCGGACCAGCAGCAGTCCGCAGGCCATGGTGCCCGCGCCCGCGACCGCCATCGGCAGCCGGGGCCCCCGGGCGCCGATCAGGCGCCCCGCCAGCGGCCCGGTGACCAGGGTCATGGCCGCCATCGGCAGGGTCAGCAGCCCCGCGTCCAGCGGGGAGAACCCGCGTACGGACTGCAGGTACAGGGAGTTGAGGAAGAGGAACCCGGCCAGCGCGGCGAAGCCGCACACGGCGCCGGCGATCGCCCCGCTGAACGACGCGTTGCGGAACAGCGTGAGGTCCAACAGCGGTTCCGGCCGCCGGCGTTCGTACCGGACGAGCGCCACGGCCGACCCGGCCGCGACGGCGAAGCAGCCGGAGATCACCGGCGAGGTCCACCCCTGGCCCTGCCCCTCGATGATGCCGAAGGTCAGGGTCGCCAGCAGCGTGATCACCAGCAGTTGGCCGACCGGGTCCAGCCGGCGCGGCTGCGCGGCCCGGGACTCCGGGACGAACAGCGTGGTCAGCAGCAGGGCGAGGGCACCGACCGGCAGGTTGATCCAGAAGATCGCCCGCCAGCCGGCGGCGTCGACCAGCGCACCGCCGACCACCGGCCCGAAGGCCAGGCTCATGCCCGCGACCCCGCCCCAGATCCCGATCGCCCGGGCGCGTTCCCCGTCGTCGGGGAAGGTGTTGACGATGATCGACATCGCCACCGGGTTGAGCATCGCCCCGCCCACCGCCTGCAGCATGCGGAAGGCGACCAGGGAGCCGGTGTCCGGCGCGAGCCCGCACAGCACCGAGGCCAGGCTGAAGACCAGGAGCCCGGTCCGGAAGGTGCGCCGCCGGCCGAACCGGTCGGCTGTTGAGCCGGACAGCATCAGCAGGCTGGCGAGCACCACCGTGTAGGCGTCGATGGTCCACTGGAGGCCGGCGGCGTCGGTGTGGAAGTCCTCCTGGATGGACGGCAGGGCCAGGTTCACGACCGTGGTGTCCAGGCCGACGATGAACAGGCTCATGCAACAGATCGCCAGGACCAGCCACTTGCGGGGTGCCGGGGGCGCGCTCGTCATACGAGCTTGAGCTCCGGGTGGGCGGTGCCGCCCTCGATGGCGATGGAGGAGATGTGGGAGACGACGCGCTCGTCGACGGGGTCGTTGGCGGGGTCGT
>NZ_JBFBGK010000173.1:0-10220 GCF_040684615.1 Streptomyces sp. NPDC089919 | reverse complement strand
ACCCCCGCCCCCCCGCGCGCGCGCCCGGGGGGCCCGGCCCGCCCCCCCGAAACCTGGGCCCCGCCCATCCTCTGCGTCCGGCCGCGCCGGGGACATCCCAGCCCCGTCGGCGTTTGAGGCGCGGGGTCCGGGCCCGCGCCCGGCCGCTGCGCGGAGCCAGCCCCACCCCGCCCCTTCCCGAAACCGGCGGGCTCCGCCCCCGGATCCCCCGCACCGCCGCTGCGCGGCGGTCGCCTCAAGCGCCGGCGGGGCTGGTATGCCCAGCACAGGGGGCGGGGCGTGCGCCGTGGGGGCGAGGGGGTGAGGGGGGTCCCGGTAGGGTGGGGGGGTCGTAACACTTCCCGTGGGGGAAAGCCGGTGCGAGGCCGGCGCTGACCCGCAACCGTAAGCCGCCCCGCTGGCGACAAGCCGGATTGCCCCGCCGAGGACGTACACGGCTCGCGCCGCCGGAGGCAACCGGCGGCCGGCACCGTCGAGGTATACGGAGCCGGAGCCCGGCGCAACCGTGCCTGCCTCCCGCTCCCCAGCAGGAGAGGCACCGCCCAGCCATGACCGTCCGCCGCAGCGCCACCGCGCTCGCCGCCACCGCCGTGCTCTGCGGGGCCACCGCCCCCCTGGCCTTCGCCGCCCCGAGCCCGGCACCCGTCATCCCCTCAGGCCTGTACGGCAAGGCGGACCCGACGTACGACGGCGTCTGGCGCCAGTCCTTCGCCCTGCTCGCCCAGCACGCCGTGGGCCTGACGCCCGCCCCGCAGGCCGTGGACTGGCTGACCGGCCAGCAGTGCGCCGACGGCGCCTTCGCCTCCTTCCGCCCCGACGCGGCCAAGGCCTGCGACGCCAAGACCATGCTCGACAGCAACGCCACCGCCGCCGCCGTGCAGACCCTGGCGGTCCTCGGCGGCCACGACGCCGCCGTCGCCAAGGGCGTGGCCTGGCTGAAGTCCGTGCAGAACGCCGACGGCGGCTGGAGCTACAGCCCCGGCACCCCGAGCGACGCCAACTCCACCTCCGTCGTGATCGGCGCCCTGGCCGCCGCGGGCCAGAAGCCGGCGGAGGTCAAGTCCAAGACCGGCAAGAGCGGCCCCGACGCCCTGGTCACCTTCCAGGTCGGCTGCGCCGCCCAGGGTGCCGACCGCGGCGCCTTCGGCTACCAGCCCGACAAGGCCGGCAAGCTCGCCCCCAACGCCGACGCCACGGCCGCCGCCGCCCTGGCCGGCCTCGGCAAGTACGCGCTGGTCACCCCGGCCGGTACCGACGCGCCGGTGGCCGCCCCCACCTGCCCGGCCACCGGCCCCGCCGACGCCCCGGCCGCCGCCGCCGGCGCCGCCTTCTACCTGGCCGAGGCCCTGAAGAAGGACGGCCACCTGGTCGCCGTCACCCCGGGCGCCGACCAGCCCACCGCGGACGTCGGCAACACCGCCGACGCCGTGATCGCCCTGGCCGCCGGCGGCCACAAGACCGCCGCGGCCGGCGCCCTCACCTGGCTGCAGAAGAACGGCCCGGCCTGGGCCAAGGGCAACCCGGCGGGCCTGGCCGGCCTGGTGCTGGCCGCGCACGCGGCGGGCGCCGACCCGAAGGCCTTCGGCGGCACCGACCTGGTCGCCCAGCTGAACGCCACCGGCCCGGCCCCGCAGACCGCCACCGCGGCCGCCGACGGCAAGAAGGACGAGAAGAAGGAGAAGGAGGACAAGGGCGGGTCCTCCAACGTCGGCTGGTTCCTGGGCGCCGGCGCCATGGCCGGCATCGGCATCGGCTTCCTCCTCAGCAGCCGCCGCAAGAAGAACCAGCTCTGATGCGCACCCGGCTCGCCGCGCTGGCCCTGGCGCTCGGCACCTTCCTGACGGTGCTGGGCGCCGGGCCGGCGCTGGCCACCGGCTACCGCTACTGGTCCTTCTGGCAGGGCGGCGGAGCCGACAACACCTGGGTGTACGCGGGCGAGGGCCCCAGCACGGCCCGGCCCGTCGACGGCGCGGTCGAGGGATTCCGCTTCGCTGTCAGCGCGGACTCCAAGGACGCCCACCAGCCGCGCCGGCCCGCCGACTTCCAGGCCGTCTGCGGGGACACCCCGGCCGTCCCGGGGAAGAAGCGGGTGGCCCTGGTCATCGACTTCGGCGTGCCCGCGGACGCCCCGGGGAGCGAGCAGCCGCCCGCGCTGCGCACCGCCTGCGCGAGCGTCGACCCCGCCGCGAGCGCCGCCGAGGCGCTGGCCGCCGTCGCCAAGCCGCTCCGGTACGACAGCGCCGCGATGCTGTGCGCGATCTCCGGCTACCCGAAGCAGGGCTGCGGGGAGCAGGTGACCGCCTCGGAGCCGAAGGCCGAGGGCACCCCCGCGCCGCAGGGCTCGGCCGCCGCCTCCGCCGGTACGGATGCCGGCGCGACCCCCGGTACCGACTCGGCCGCGGATTCCGCTTCGGACTCCGGCAGCACCTCCCTGGGCCTCGTCGCCGGCATCGCCCTGGTCCTGGCCCTGGGCGGCGCCGCCCTCTGGCAGGTCCGCCGCCGCCGCGTCCGGTGAGCCGTACCGTCCGTCCCACCCCCGCCGCAGCCCCTGCGGCGGGGGCGGCGGCGCGCCCGGACGGGGGCGGCCCCGGCGGCCGCCCCCGGGCCGGCCGGTGGGCGGCCCCGCAGGCCCGGCGGGGGAACGCCGTACCGGCCGGCGCCTGGTGGCTGTGGGCGCTCGGGCTGGCCACCGCGGCCAGCCGCACCACCAACCCGATCCTCCTCGCACTGATCGTGGCGACCGCCGGTTACGTGGTCGCCGCCCGCAAGACCGACGCGCCCTGGGCCCGCTCGTACACCGCCTTCCTCAAGCTGGGGCTCGCGGTGCTGCTGATCCGGCTGGTCTTCTCGCTGCTGCTCGGCTCGCCCATCCCCGGCACGCACCTGATCGTGACCCTGCCCGAGGTGCCGCTGCCCGACTGGGCCAAGGGCATCCGGATCGGCGGCCGGGTCACCGCCGAGCAGCTGCTCTTCGCCTTCTACGACGGCGCGAAGCTCGCCACCCTGCTGATCTGCGTCGGCGCGGCCAACGCGCTCGCCAACCCGGCCCGCCTCCTGAAGTCGCTGCCCGCCGCGCTGTACGAGGCGGGGGTGGCGGTGGTGGTGGCCATGACCTTCGCGCCGAACATGGTCGCGGACGTGGCCCGGCTGCGGACCGCCCGGCGGCTGCGCGGGCGCCCCACCGGGGGCGTGAAGGCGATCCTCCAGATCGGCCTGCCGGTCCTCGAGGGCGCCCTCGAACGCTCCGTCGCCACCGCCGCCGCCATGGACGCGCGGGGCTACGGCCGCACCGCGCAGGTACCGGCCGGGGTCCGCCGGCTGACCGGCGCGCTGACCATCGGCGGCCTGCTGGGCGTGTGCGCCGGTACGTACGGGCTGCTCGGCGCGGAGGGCGCGGAGTACGGGCTTCCGGTGCTGCTGGGCGGCCTGGCACTGGCGCTGGCCGGGCTCTGGCTCGGCGGCCGGCGCAGCCTGCGCACCTCCTACCGCCCCGACCGGTGGGGGGTGCGGGCCTGGCTGGTGGCCGGCTCCGGCATCGCCGTCGCCGCCCTGCTGATCCTGGCGGCCGGCCGGGACCCGGAGGCCCTGCGCCCCGGCGTCCTGCCGCTGGTCGCCCCCGTCCTGCCGCTCGGCGCCGCCGGAGCCGTCCTGATCGGCCTGCTGCCCGCCTTCGTGGCGCCCGTACCGAAGGAGCCGTCGCAGTGATCCGGTTCGAGCAGGTGTCCGTGACCTACGAGGGCGCGGCCGCGCCGGTGCTGTCGGGGGTGGACCTGACGATCCCCGAGGGCGAGCTGGTGCTGCTGGTCGGGCCCTCGGGCGTCGGCAAGTCCACCCTGCTGGGGACGGTCTCCGGGCTGGTCCCGCACTTCACGGGCGGCACGCTGCGGGGCCGGGTCACGGTCGGCGGGCGGGACACCCGCACGCATCCGCCGCGCGAGCTGGCCGACCTGGTCGGCACGGTCGGGCAGGACCCGCCGGCGCACTTCGTCACCGACACGGTGGAGGACGAGCTGGCCTACGGGATGGAGTCCCTGGGGCTGGCGCCGGCCGTCATGCGGCGGCGGGTCGAGGAGACCCTGGACCTGCTGGGCCTGAACGAACTGCGGGACCGGCCGATCGCCTCGCTGTCCGGCGGGCAGCAGCAGCGGGTCGCCATCGGCTCGGTGCTGACCCCGCACCCCCGGGTGCTGGTCCTGGACGAGCCGACCTCCGCGCTGGACCCGGCGGCGGCGGAAGAGGTCCTGGCGGTCCTGCAGCGGCTGGTGCACGACCTGGGGACGACCGTCCTGATGGCCGAGCACCGCCTGGAGCGGGTCGTCCAGTACGCCGACCAGGTCCTGCTCCTGCCCGGCCCGGGCCGGGCCCCGCTCCTGGGCTCCCCCGCATCCATGATGTCCGTCTCCCCGGTCCACCCCCCGGTCGTCTCCCTGGGCCGGCTGGCCGGCTGGACCCCCCTCCCCCTCTCGGTCCGGGACGCCCGCCGCGCCGCCACCGCCCTCCGCGCCCGGCTGTCGGAGGCCCCTATGGGGGACCCGGCCGACCCGTCCGCTGCCGTCGAGTCGACGGGGACCACTCCAGCCCCGGCGACGTTGGAGGCCGGGGGGACCACTCCAGCCTCGCCGGCGTTTGAGGCGCGGGGTCCGGGGCGGAGCCCCGAAGCCCCGGCCCCGGCCCAGCTCAAGGCCGTAGCCGTGCGCCGCGGCCGGGCGGAGGTGCTGCACGGGATCGACCTCACGCTCCGGCCCGGCGAGATCACCGCGCTCATGGGCCGCAACGGCGCCGGCAAGTCCACCCTGCTCACGACGCTCGTCGGCATCCAGGCGCCGCACGGCGGCAAGGTCGCGGTCGGCGGCCGGGACCCCCACCGCACCCGCCCCGCCGACATGATGCGCCACGTCGGCCTCGTCCCCCAGGAGCCCCGGGACCTCCTGTACGCCGACACCGTCGCGGCCGAGTGCACGGCCGCCGACCAGGACGCCGGGGCCACCCCCGGCACCTGCCGCGACCTGGTCCGGACCCTGGTGCCCGGCGTGGCGGACGACACCCACCCGCGCGACCTCTCCGAAGGACAGCGGCTGGCCCTGGCCCTGGCGATCGTGCTGACCGCCCGCCCCGCCCTGCTGCTGCTCGACGAGCCGACCCGAGGTCTGGACTACGCCGCGAAGGCCCGGCTGGTGGAGATCCTGCGCGACCTGGCGGCCCGCGGCCACGCCGTGCTGCTGGCCACCCACGACGTGGAGCTGGCGGCGGAGCTGGCCCACCGGGTCGCGATCCTGGCCGGCGGCGAGATCGTCGCGGACGGTCCCACGGCCGAGGTCGTGGTCTCCTCCCCCGCCTTCGCCCCCCAGGTGGCCAAGATCCTCGCCCCGGGCCACTGGCTCACCGTCACCCAGGTCGCCGGGGCCCTCGCCGCCCGGGAGCCCGGGCCCGAGGACGCCGAGCGGCACCCCGGCACCCCGGAGCCCGGGCCCCAGGGCGCCCGGCCGCAAGGCCCCCCGCCCACCGAAGAGCCCGAGGCATCCGCATGACCCCCCGCTCCCGCCCCGTCCGGATCGGCCCCCGCGCCGCCGTCGCGCTCGTGCTGGTCTCGCTGGTGGGCGTGGTCGCCTTCGGGTGGCCGCTGCTGGCCGACGGGCAGTCGGGGCTGGCGCACTCGCAGGACGCCCCCTGGCTGTTCGCCGCCCTGCTGCCGCTGCTCGTCGGCGTGGTGGTCGCCACCCTCTCCGACGGCGGGATGGACGCCAAGGCCGTGGCCATGCTCGGGGTGCTCGCCGCGGTCGGGGCCGCGCTGCGCCCGCTGGGGGCCGGTACCGCCGGCCTGGAGCCGATGTTCTTCCTGATGGTGCTCAGCGGCCGGGTCCTCGGCCCCGGCTTCGGCTTCGTGCTCGGCGCCGTCACCATGTTCGCCTCCGCCCTGCTCACCGGCGGGGTCGGCCCCTGGATGCCGTTCCAGATGCTGGCCATGGGCTGGTTCTCGCTGGGCGCCGGGCTGCTGCCGGGACCGGACGGGCTGCGGGGGCGGCCCGAGCTCGCGATGCTCGCGGCGTACGGCTTCCTCGGCTCCTTCGCGTACGGCACGGTCATGAACCTCCAGGGCTGGGTCCTCCTCCAGGGCATGGGATCGGGCATCTCCTTCCACCCCGGCGACCCGCTGACGGAGAACCTGGTCCGCTTCCTCGCCTACTGCGCCGCCACCTCCCTCGGCTGGGACCTGGGCCGGGCGGTCCTCACCGTCGTCCTGACGCTCACCCTCGGCGGGACGCTGCTGCGGGCGCTGCGGCGGGCCACCCGAAAGGCCGCCTTCGAGGCCCCTGCCACCTTCGAATCACCACAAAACGGACAGCTGAAGCACCCCCAATAGAGTGACGGGCTGCCACGGAAAGCGACATTCCACCCCTCTGGCGGTGAGGCGGCCCACAGGACCCAGGTCACATACGAAGCGCCCTCGTAGGCTCCCGGCGTCCCCTTTACGCCCCCCTCACATCCCCTCCGACCTGCACGGACGCCGACCCGTCGGGCCCCCGGGACCTCCCGCCCCCGCTACGACCCGCGGTAGTAACGGGGGTCGTTGCCACCCCGCGGCAACCCGCGTAGAACTGGATGAGTCGCAAGGGCGGCCCGGGAGCTTCACCCCCGGATCACCCGCCCCGGCAGACCGGATCCCCCGCGGATCACGGACTGCGCGAAACCCATCTCACCGGCGTGAGTGGTTCACGCGTGTCCCCGGCATGCCCGCGACCGCCCTGTCCCCTACGGAAGGCCCCCTCCGTGTCCAACACCCTCATCCGCCGCATCGCCGCCAGCAAGAAGACCCTCGCGGGCACCGTCGTCGGCCTCGCCGCCGCCGGCTCGCTCCTGGCCGCCGTGCCGGCCCAGGCTGCCCCGATGAACGCCAAGGCGATCGCACACCAGATGATCAAGGACCCGGCGCAGTTCGCCGCGTTCTCGAAGATCGTCGAGCGGGAGAGCGGCTGGAACCACACCGCGACCAACTCGTCCTCCGGCGCCTACGGCCTGGTCCAGGCCCTCCCGGGTTCGAAGATGGCGTCCGCGGGCTCGGACTGGAAGACCAACCCGGCCACCCAGATCAAGTGGGGCCTGGACTACATGAACTCCCGCTACGGCTCCCCCGTCGGCGCCTGGAGCTTCTGGCAGACCCACCACTGGTACTGAGCCGGCCCAGCCGCCCAGACGCAGTGACGAAGGCCCCGGTGGCCGGCCTCCCCAGGCCGGCTACCGGGGCCTTCCCCCATCCCCAGGGGCTTCACGGGAGCGGGCGCGGCGCCCCGGCAGGGGCCGGCCCACCCGAACTCAGAGGCGCTGGATGATCGTCCCGGTCGCCAGCGCACCGCCCGCGCACATGGTGATCAGCGCGAACTCCTTGTCCCGCCGCTCCAGCTCGTGCAGCGCGGTGGTGATCAGCCGGGCGCCGGTGGCCCCCACGGGGTGGCCGAGGGCGATCCCGCCGCCGTTGACGTTGACCTTCTCCAGGTCCTGGTCGAAGACCTTGGCCCAGCTGAGGACCACCGAGGCGAAGGCCTCGTTGATCTCCACCAGGTCGATGTCCTTGAGCGACATCCCGGCCTTGCCCAGCACCGCCCGGGTCGCGTCGATCGGCCCGTCGAGGTGGAAGTGCGGGTCCGCGCCGACCAGCGTCTGGGCCACGATCCGGGCCCGCGGCTTCAGCTTCAGCGCCCGCGCCATCTTGCGCGAGGCCCACATCACGGCCGCGGCCCCGTCGGAGATCTGCGAGGAGTTCCCGGCGGTGTGGACCGCGGTCGGCATCACCGGCTTCAGCCGGGCCAGCCCCTCCATGGAGGTGTCCCGCAGCCCCTCGTCCCGGTCGACCAGCCGCCACATGCCCTGCCCGGCGCGCTGCTCGTCCTCGGTGGTGGGCACCTGCACCGCGAAGGTCTCGCGCTTGAAGCGCTCCTCGGCCCAGGCCACCGCGGCCCGCTCCTGCGAGAGCACTCCGAGCCGGTCGACGTCCTCGCGGGTCAGCCCGCGGTGCCGGGCGATCCGCTCGGCCGCCTCGAACTGGTTGGGCAGGTCGACGTTCCACTCGTCCGGGAACGGTTTGCCCGGTCCGTGCTTGGAACCGGAACCCAGCGGGACCCGGCTCATCGCCTCGACCCCGCAGGCGATGCCGATGTCCATCACCCCACCGCTGATCATGTTCGCGACCATGTGGTTGGCCTGCTGCGAGGAGCCGCACTGGCAGTCCACCGTGGTCGCGGCGGTCTCGTACGGCAGGCCCATGGCGAGCCAGGCGTTGCGCGCCGGGTTCATGGACTGCTCGCCGGCGTGGGTGACGGTGCCGCCGACGATCTGCTCGACGCAGTCGGGCTGGATGCCCGTACGGGCCAGCAGCTCACGGTAGGTCTCGCCCAGGAGATAGGCGGGATGGAGGTTGGCGAGCGCTCCTCCGCGCTTGCCGATGGGGGTCCGTACGGCTTCGACGATGACGGGTTCCGCGGCCATGAGCTCGTCCTCTCCTCCACAGCGGCGGGGCGTCCCGGCGCCTCGCGGCAGGCTGTGTGTCGTGTCGTGCGAGTCGTGCGAAACGTCCGGTCCGGGTCCACCGCGCCTCACGGCCCGAACCCCCGAACTAGTACGCGTTCTAGTTCTCCCCGCAGTCTTATGACCGGAACCCCGGCTACGCAAGACTCTTGCGCGGGACTTGCACACTTTCCGCACGCGCCCGGGGCTGGCGCGCGCCCCCGCGGACGGCAACAGTTGACGCCGCGGGCCTTGTGACTTCTAGAACTCGTTACTACCTTCGAGCCAACTTCTGATGGGCCGTCAGACTTTGGAGTTGCCGATGCCCTGCCCAGCGCTGCCCGAGGGGTTCGACGCCACGGACCCCGACATCCTCCAAGACCGCGTCCCGTTCCCGGAGTTCGCCCAGCTGCGCCAGACGGCACCGGTGTGGTGGTGCCCCCAGCCGCGCGGCATCACCGGCTTCGACGACGAGGGCTACTGGGCCGTGACCCGGCACGCGGACGTCAAGTACGTCTCGACGCACCCCGAGCTCTTCTCCTCGACCACCAACACCGCGATCATCCGCTTCAACGAGCACATCGCGCGCGAACAGATCGACGCCCAGCGGCTGATCATGCTGAACATGGACCCGCCCGAGCACACCCGGGTCCGGCAGATCGTCCAGCGCGGCTTCACCCCCCGGGCGATCCGCGGGCTCGAGGACGCGCTGCGCGAGCGGGCCCGGCGGATCGTCGCCGAGGCGAAGGCCGCGGCCGGCGACGGCAGCTTCGACTTCGTCACCCAGGTCGCCTGCGAGCTGCCGCTCCAGGCCATCGCCGAACTGATCGGCGTACCCCAGGAGGACCGCTCCCGGATCTTCCACTGGTCGAACCAGATGGTCGCCTACGACGACCCGGAGTACGCGATCACCGAGGAGGTCGGCTCCAACGCGGCCATCGAGCTCATCGGCTACGCGATGAACATGTCCGCCGACCGCAAGCAGTGCCCGGCCAAGGACATCGTCACCCAGCTCGTCGCCGCCGAGGGCCAGGGCAACCTCAGCTCCGACGAGTTCGGCTTCTTCGTGCTGCTGCTGGCCGTGGCGGGCAACGAGACCACCCGCAACGCGATCAGCCACGGCATGCACGCCTTCCTCACCCACCCCGACCAGTGGGAGCTCTACAAGCGGGACCGCCCGGCCACCGCCGCCGAGGAGATCGTCCGCTGGGCCACCCCGGTGGTCTCCTTCCAGCGCACCGCCACCCAGGACACCGAACTCGGCGGGCAGAAGATCCGCGCCGGCGACCGGGTCGGCCTCTTCTACTCCTCGGCCAACCACGACCCCGAGGTCTTCGCGGACCCGGACGCCTTCGACGTCACCCGCGACCCCAACCCGCACCTGGGCTTCGGTGGCGGCGGACCCCACTTCTGCCTGGGCAAGTCCCTGGCCATCCTGGAGATCGACCTGATCTTCAACGCCCTCGCCGACGAACTGCCCGACCTGCGGCTCACCGGCCCCGAGCCGCGCCGGCTGCGCGCCGCCTGGCTCAACGGCATCAAGGAACTCCAAGTCAGCCACGGCTGAGGACTTCCAGGTCGGCCAGGCCGTGTGCGGCGAGCCGGCCGACCCGGAACCCGGCGGCAGGGGTCACAATTGGGGCGGACGGACGAGACCGAGGAGGCCGGCATGAGCGGCGTATGGGACGACCTCGTGGGGCAGGAGCGCGTGACCACGCAGC
>NZ_JBFBGK010000172.1:0-10271 GCF_040684615.1 Streptomyces sp. NPDC089919 | reverse complement strand
AGATACAAGCCAGTACCACAGCACAGAAACAACAAAGCCTCCAGCTGACACAAGAACAAAAAATACGCCCCAAGGAAGAGCAGGCTCGTGGCGGCCGTCGCCAGGATCCAGGCAGTCAACCGCACGTGCACAGAAGACAGCTCGCCACGACCAGCGAGAGCCATCAGACGCGAGCCCCCCGCCTCCCGCCCCACACCAGCCGGCACCACCCACCCGGCACAACCCCACGCTGAAAACCCAACCGCCAACCGCCGCAACCCACACGACGCCCATCGGTCGGCGGTCACGGACATGGTGTGTGCTTCGGGGCTCGCCCCCGCCGCGGCGTCGGCCGTCACCACGTGCGGGTCCTCAAGGTGGGAACGGCGCGGGCCGCCAGGATCTGGCGAGTGGTCAAGGAAACACCCCCGCTTGGCATGTCGCGGTCAAATGATTGATGGCATGCTGTCCGATCGGACAGCATGCAGCGGACGCCAAGCGTCCCTTACGGAGGAGTGATCCGTGTTCGCACAGCGAAGACTGGACCGACTACGGACGGGCTCGGCCCGCGCCCTCGCCCTCGCGGCAGTTCTGGCCGCGATGTGGCTGCCGACGGCCGCACCGGCTCAAGCCGATGGGACACCGCCGGCCGGGCAGGTGCGCTTGGATTCCTGGATGGGCGATCTGGGCCCCCGGATCGCCGGCACGCCGCTGAACCGGATCGCGATGCCGGGCAGCCACGACGCCGGCTCCTGGGGCATCACCGCCCGGTCCGGATTATGCCGTACCGGCTACATCTACGACCTGGCCGCCGGCTTCCCCCAGTTGGCCGCGAGCGTCGCACGGACCCAGCGCGTCTCGGTCACCGACCAGCTCGCGAGCGGCTCGCGCTACCTCGACCTCCGCCTGTGCAAGCAGGACGGCCAGTGGTACTCCTTCCACGGCGCTCCCCTTGGCAATGCGTTCTTCGGCCCCGGCGCGGAGGCCGAGCAGATCGCGCGCTGGATCACGGCGCATCCCTCGGAGGTCGTCGTCGTCTCGCTCTCCGTCAGCGCCCCCGATGCGGAGCTGACCGCAGCCACCACGGAGGCGTATGAGCGGTTCGCCGGACTCGTCGGCACGGACAGCCTCGCCACCCGGCCCGGATTCTCCCCCTCCTCCGCCTACGGCACCTTCGTGGCCGCAGGAAAGAACGTCGTCCTTCTCGACGGCTCGGGGTTGATCCGTCGGGACTGGGCCTGGCCGGCCGCGGACTCGGCTGCAGACCGTGGGAGCTACCCCGCCGACAACCCGCCGGCCGGCGACTACCTCAGAGACTTCGCCAGCCCCCGCGCCTTGTTCGACGAGACCCTCACGCGCGACCGGAACGCGCTGGCACGGACGCCGGGTGCCGATGACGGGAAGTTCTTCGTCATGGCCGGCCTCATCCGACCGGACACGCTCCTCGGCCTGGCCGGACTCCAGCAGAGCTTCACTGCCCTTCCCGACTCGATGACCTGTGTCGACGGCGCCTTCTACGACCCGCGTAACGGCGGCGAGTGCTGGTCCTGCCCGACCGGATACATCCGCAACGTCACCCCCGTGACCAACGGGGACGCATGCTGGCAGGCCAGCCGGGCCGTCAGCACCTCCGCCACCTACGTGCGGGCCGAGACCTGGGCGTGGAACTGCCCGGCGGGAGCGTTCTGGGACCCGCGTATGGACCGGTTCCCGTGGCGTGGCGAGTGCTGGTCCTGCCCGACCGGATACCTCCGCAACGTCACCCCCGTCACGAGTGGGACGGCCTGCTGGCGCATGACACCCACCGCCTACTCGGGGGCGACCCCGCACGGCCCGTCCGGCATCACCAGGACGTTCCTGCTGGAGCGAGCCGACTCCTTCAACGCCCTCCTCCACGAGCAGCTCGCAGGTCCATGGCGGGCCCCGGGCCTGCGTGAACACCTCAACATCGTCGCAGCCGACGACATCGCAGGCACCCCGGACGGGCTGCACACGGGCGACCTGGCCCGTGCGGTGATCGCCTACAACACCCCCTGACCCGGCTCCGGCCCGACTGGTGGGGGTTCCTCCATCGAACGCCACCACGCCCCCGGCGGGGTGGTGGCGGGGTGGTCCATGGCGGTCCGGGTGCCCGGGGCCCCGGAAGGCGCCCGGCGCGGCCGGGTCGTACGGTGGCACGGTGAGCACCGCACCCTCCGGCCGCTGGCGGGAGTGGGCTTTCGGGCGCCTGCGGGATCAGGGCCCGGCGGCCGCCCGGGTACTGGTCATCGGGGCCATCGCCTGGCAGGTGACCGTGTGGGCGGGAGCCCACAACCCGCCGGTCTACGCCGTGTTCGCCCCCCTGATGGCACTGCGCAGTGATCCCTTCTCCTCTCTGACGGCAGTGGCGCTGCGGGTCCTCGGGGTCATGGCGGGCGTCGCGGTGGGCCTGTTCGTGGTCACGCTGCTGACGCCCTCCTTCGCGGCCCTCGTGGTGGTGCTGGGCCTCGCCCTGCTCCTCGGGGCCCTCATCGGCCCCGGCCGGGCCCTCAACCCTCAGGTCGGCCTCTCCTCCCTGCTGGTGCTGTCCAACCCGCTCCCGGACGCGTACGGCATCACGCGGGTGTGGGAGACGGGGCTGGGCGGGATCGTCACCATCGTGCTGGCCCCGCTGCTGTGGCCGCCGCACCCGCACCGCGAGCTGACGGCCCTGGCCCGGGAGTGCACACAGTGGCTGCCGGCGCTGCTGGTGGGAAGCGTGGCCGCACTGGGGGACCCGGCCCTTGCCCAGGAGAACCGGTCCGGCGTCGCGGTCGAGGTGGAGCGGCTGAGACGCGTGCGCGAGTGGACGCTCGAGGCAGAACGGGCGATGCGGTTCAACCCACTGCGCCGCGGCGACCGGGAGCAGGTGGCCGCCTTGGCGCACCGGCTGCGGATCGTGGCCGAGGGCGCCCCGTACATCGATCTCCTCGCGGTGGAGGCCGACGTCCTGAGCGCCCGGGACGGCGACAGCGCGGCGCTGCGCAGGGCGGGCACGGAGCTGCCCGCAGTCGTCGGCGCCACCGGGCGCACCGTGGCGGCGCTGCTGGCGGGCCGTGACCCGGCCGGGGAGGCGGCGGTCGCCCGGGACCTGCTGGACCGGTACCGGCACGAGGATCCGCAGGCCGTGGCGGTGGCCCTGCGCAGACCCTTCCACCGCCTGCTCGACCTGTGGGACCCGCCACCGCCGGCACCCGGTCAAGACCGCGCCGGCCCCGGGGTCTGAGGCCTGCCCGGGCCCGCGGGGGCACGGTACGTCTCCTTTCGGATCCGGCGGCGTACACGCTCCTCGGACCGGTCTGCGCAGACGCTTGCCCGCAGCTCTCCGAGCGCGGACGGAGGCCTGCCCTTCGGCCGGGCAGGCCTGCCGTGACCGGTCCGTGCTGCTGGCGCCGCCTGTCACAGGCGGCGCGGGCCCTCGCTCTCCCGGGCCATCCTCCTCCGTTGGATGTCAGAGGAACGCGGAGCTGAACGGCTGCAGACCCTTGGGAAGCTCTCCGTCAGGATAGGACGCGATCAGGGAAGAGACCACGGCCGCCCGAACCCCATCGCGCATGGCGTTCGGCGGACTGCCGTTCTTGAACAGTGTCTTGATCCATTCGAGATCCCACGTGTTCTTCTTGTCCATTCCCAGGTAGGCCTTTTTGACCTTCGCAAGGAGGTCGGCATACTTCTTGTCGGAACTCACCAGTCTCAGGAAGTCCGACACCTGCTCGACGCTCATATTGCCGGCTGCGGTGCTTCTCTTCTTGGTGCTGCTGGACTTGGGGCGCTTGACTCCCTTGTTCGACTGCGCCCCCTGGCGTGCGATTTTCTCCAGCTCGGAAACCGACATGTCGGCGAGTTCCCCTTCCGCCTCAGTGCGGTAGGCCGTCGAGCCGAACCGATGCGACATGCCGGGGTTCTCAGTCTTCATCTTCTTGGGGATGTCGACCGTGAAATTTCCCTTGAATTTCTGTCGGATGACCGTGTCTTCGAGATCGCTGTCGGTACGAGCCCGCAGGCTGAGGTCGTCCCTGGGAATCTTCACGGTGCTCGTCAGGCCGTGCTCGCCCTTTGTCAGCGGCATTTTCACGGACGCCCCAGCCGGCAGCACGTTCGTGTAGACGTCGCTGGAGTCGCGGTTCGCGAGCTGTCTGCGAAGCCAGTCCGCGACGGCGTCGCCTCTGCCGTACTCATCACCGAGCATGTACCGCACCTCGGCCAGCACCTCATTGAATCCAAGAGTCGTCGACTTCCAGTAGGCACCTACGCCCTCGATCATCTTGATGGGAAGCCCGCACTCTTCGACGAGGTAGAGAAGCGTGTAATAACAGACCGTACACGGCGTCTTGGATCCGGCGATCGAAATGACGTCCCTGGAGCCGCTCATGATGTAGGCCATCGCGAGGGTCTGCTCGGCATGCGACGTGCGGGGCCTGACGAAGTAGATGGCGGACTTGCCGGTGCTGCGCATGGTGACGGCGGCCTCTTCGGCGGTGATGACGCTGAACGGCGACTTGCGGACCTCGGCGAGGTCCTTCGCGAGCTGGACGACATTGGGATCGTCCTTGCCGATCCGGCCGATCCGGTCAGGGTCGTTCCTCATGAAGAGCAGCCCCTTGGCCACCGCCTGGGCGATGCGGGGTTCGACGCAGTAGGCGTCGGACAGCGCCGCCGCGGCGAGGTTCTCGTACTTCCCGACGTAGGCGGCGATCGTGCCGGCCTTGTTGGCGCTGATGTAGACATGGCTGCCGATTCTGGCCGCCTGGCACTCGTCCTCGCCGGGCGCGTCCGCCTGGGTCAGGACAACCTGCGCGATCTGGGCGAGAGCCTGAATGACCCGGTTTCCCTTGAAGCTCTTCGGACCATGCAGGGTGACGTTCGTATAGATATTGTGGCCGGCAAGCCACTTCGGGTCGTCGGGAATCTTCGTGCCGCGGGCCTCGAGGGCTTCCTCCCAGGTGTCGGTGAAGACCTTCGAGATGCCGACCTTCTGGTTGACCCTGAGGTCGGCGTCCTTGAGGACCGTGCCACCCTTGCGCCGAAATGCATGGGATTCTTCGTCCACCTCGACACGGAAGGTCTGCTTCTGGTGTTCCGTGGTCAGGGTGTCCGCCACCTCCTGGCGGATCTTGCAGTGCCACTCGCGAGCCTTTTGGTGCAGGCTCGGAGAATTCTTTCCTAGCGTCGAGCGTCCGGCATCGAAAGCCGCCAAGGCATCTCTGTCAAGGCCCTGCTTGACTGCCTTCTTGACGGCGACCACGTCGCCCTTGGCGGCAGTCTTCTTGGCCGGCGGCGAATCAGTCCGGAAATCCAAGCCGACCTTCCGCTTGTGACCTCTTTCCTGCGGCTTCTTCGGTTCGGAAGACGAGTGCTCCGAATCGCTGCCCGAACCGTCCGAGCCGGTCGACGAGCTCTTCTTCTTGCGCTTCTTGTACTGATAATCCCGCTTTTCCATGCCGTTCCTCCTGATGCACTCAGTGCTTGCCGTTCTCGATTTCGAGCATCATCTCGACGATTCCATCTGCGACCGCAAGCGCGAGGACGTCCTTCGGTATGTGGGCGAACTCCGGGTTGGCGATCTGTTCCTTCACGGACTTCCGGAAAATCTTCTCGAGCATGTCTTCGAAATCGTCGGGGCCGGACGTGCCGGCGCCGTCGGGTGGCCCGGGGAGGGGATCGACCAGCTCGTAGCTCTGGCTCTGCTGGTTCCACTGGCACGGCACCCAGCGCCGGCCGTTCCAGAGGAGCGGCGGGCTTGCGCCGTAGGGAAGCTGGGCGGGCAGGTTCCCCCAGCGGGGATCCCAGAGCTGATCGGAGGCGGGATAGGGATCCGCGATACCCAGGTGGCTGGCCACGTATTTGACCAGCGAAACCAGTTCGAACTGCGTCGCCGGGTACGTGGTCATTTCGAACAGCGGATCACGGATCAGCGTCACCTGGGCGTCGGGCAGGTTCAGCGGGCATTCCAGCAGAGCCATTCGCTCCACGTAGGCCCAGTCCGTTTCCCCGTCCTGCTTGAGTTCGCGCGGGACTTCCCAGTGCCGCGCCATGCGCTGGCACCACGTCTTCAGTACTTCCATGACAGGCTCCTCGGCGGTGTATTTCCGCCGAGTGTGGTGCGCCGGCCTTCGGGTGGACACGGACCTGCGGCCAAGATTTCGGGCTCCGCATCTGACGGCGCCACGGGTGATCCGCCCCACGTCGGGCGCGTCGGGAAAGGGGGTGTTTCGGGTGGTCCCCAGAGATCGTTCGGGTGGGTCAAATCTCATGTGCCCGCCCTGAAACGGGACTTACCGACCAGTAGTTATAAGAACGGTCCGTTTGCCCGGCGGGGGGAGGTGTGTCATCCATAGGGCTGCTTCCGGGATCCGGAAGTACCAGCTCCAGGCCCGGTCCACGGCAGCAGCAAGGCTCGTGTCCGGGCAGGAAAGTGAGACGACGCGAATGAGGCGACAGATCCCCCGGATACTCGGCGTGAGCACGGTGGTGCTGCTCGGGGGCACGCTCCTCGGGGGCGGACCGGCGAGTGCCAGTACCAGCGGGACCACCGCGGGTTCAGCGCTCAACGACTACGTGCTGGGGATGACCTACGACAAGAACCAGCTGCTGACACACCAAGGGGACAAGGTCACCACCGTCCCGCCGAACAGTTCGGCCGAGAAGGACGGGAAGTTCGTCGTCCTGAGCCGGCAGAAGAAGTCCCTGTCCAACCTCACGGCCGACATCGCGGCCATCGGGGCCAACGAGGACAAGACGTTCCCCGGTGCGCTGCTCAAGGCCAACCCGGCCCTCCTGGAGAACAATCCGACGTTGATCTCCGCGCCCCGGGCACCGGCGACGCTCAGTGTCGACCTGCCGGGAATGACCGGGAAGTCCAGCTCCGTCGTCGTCAAGCAGCCGTCCACCAGCTCCGTACGGGCCGGGGTCAACACGCTGCTCGAACGCTGGAACGCCGATGCGGCGCCGACGTACCCGACCATCCCGGCCCGGATCCAGTACGAAGAGGCCATGGCCTACAGCATGTCCCAGCTCAAGGCCACGTTCGGGATGTCCTTCGACAAGGTGGCCGCCCCGCTGAACATCGACTTCTCCAGCGTCGCCGCCGGTGACAAGCAGGTCCAGGTGGTCAGCTTCAAGCAGGTCTACTACACGGTCAGCATGAACGCGCCCGACAGTCCTGCCTCGGTGTTCGACTCCTCCGTCACACCGCAGGACCTCAGTGCCCGCGGGGTGTCCAGGACGAGCCCTCCGGCCTACGTGTCCAGCGTGGCCTACGGCCGCTCCATGTACGTCAAGCTGGAGACCGGCAGCCGGAGCGACAAGGTCCAGGCTGCGTTCTCGGCGGCCCTCAAGGGGGTCGGCGCCGGTGGTGACGTCGAGGTCGAGAACATCCTCAAGAACACCACCTTCTCCGCCGTGGTGCTCGGCGGCGACGCCAGTGCGGCCACGAAGGTCGTCAGCGGCAAGGTCGACGACCTGAAGAAGATCATCCAGGAGGGGAGCACCTACGGCCGGCTCAGCCCCGGCGTCCCGATCTCCTACACCACGTCCTTCCTCAAGGACAACGAACCGGCCACCATCGTCAACAACTCCGACTACGTCGAGACGCGGGCGACGGAGTACTCCGGCGGGCGCATCACCTTGCAGCACAACGGTTGGTACGTCGCGCGCTACGACATCTCGTGGGACGAGCTGAGCCACGACAGCCGCGGGAACGAGGTCCTCACCCACAGGACGTGGGCCGACAACGGCAGGGGCAAGACCGCCCCCTTCGGCACCGAGATCCAGCTCCACGGCAACGCCCGCAACGTGAAGATCCGCATCGAGGAGAACACGGGGCTGATCTGGGAGGGCTGGCGGACCGTCTACGACAAGGACCACCTGCCGCTCGTGGGCAACCGTGCCATCACCGTCTCGGGCACCACCCTCCAGCCGTCCGTGTCGGAATCCGTCCAGGGGTGAGGTGACGGACCACACCGTCCAGCCCGATCGCTGATGGTGCGTCACAGTGCCAGGAGCATCCCGGCCCCGCCGGCCGCCGCCACGCGGGCGGCCGGGGTGGGCCGGGGCGGACGCAACTCACGTCGGAGGGAGGCGATCAGGTCGGTACTGGCGGCGCGCACGGCCGCCCTCGACGTGCCGAGGGTGGTGTGCGGCTGCTGGTTCATGACGGCGCCCAGGGCCAGTCGGTGGGCGAGATCGCGATCTGCCGCCCCCGCCTGCGCATCGTGCTGGGCCCGGGCCAGGTGCACCCGCACGACCTGCCGCCGGGGGATGAGCATCAGTTCCAGCAGCTTGCGCTGGGAGAGCAGCTGCCCCTCCGCCAACGGCACGGTCGACTCGTCGGGCGAGTCCGACTCAAGCTGGGCCCTCGTGTCGACCCGTATCTGCGGACCCTGCTCCGCGCTGCCCGGCAGCGGGTGCGCCCGCAGGACCACGTAGGGCGGCCATCACCTTGGCCAGACTCGCCGTGGGCACCGGTGTCTGCTCCCCGCGGGTACCTATCGGACCGGCCCCCTCGAGGAACACGCTGGCCTGCCCCTGCTCGGGCCACCGGAGCCGGGTGGCGAGCCCGGCGGGCACTGCGGAGGGCTCCGGTGTGCGGGGTACGTCGGCTGAACTGTCCAACATCCGGTACCCGGGCGGCCGACGACGGTGCGAGGAACTGCCCCAGGGCTTGGCCGTGCGTGCTGGCGGACGGTGGGGACCGGCAACGACCATCGCCTCCGTGCTCCGTGTGCCGGCCCGACGGGGACGGGGAGCGGACATCAGAGGATGGGGATGAAGAAGACCGTGCCGCATGCCGTGGCGCTCCTGCTCGCCGGCAGCGTTTCCTGGTCGTGGTGCGCCGCTGCCCAGGCGCAGCCCGCACCACTGCCCGGATGCGCCACCGTGCAGACGGAGCGCGTACCCGACGGCCACGCCCAGCGCGCCCGGGCGTGCACGGTCGATCTGGGCTCGGGCACGCTCGGTCTGTTCGAGACGAAGACGGTGTCGGGATACTGCCCCAAGGACTGGTCGATCTCCGACCACCAGTACCACTCGGGCATCCAGTTCAGGATTCCCCACGGCGTGCAGATCGTGTACCGCAACGGCCACCCGGACGCGAAGATCGAGCGGGCAAGTCACCACGGCGCCCTCGGGGTGCGCGGCAGCATCACGAACTGGGGCATGACCGTGCTGTCCCTCGACAGGATCCACCTGCACTGCGTCCGCTGAGCGCCGACCTCCTCCGAAGGGCCGGGACCCGGCGTCTTCCGACCGTGACGCGCCCGTGGGCGGCGGGACCCTCCCGGGGTACCGGTCGTAGTCCGGATGGCGCTGTGCGGGCGGCGGACCGGGCGCATGTCGATTCGTATGGTCGTAAGGGCGCGACGGCTCGCCCCATACCTGCTGCCGGAGGCACCCCTGATGCGCACCTCTCGGATCCTGGCCGCCGGGGCCCTCGCCGCGGCGGCCCTCGCTCTGACGCCGCCCGCCGCCTACGCCGACTCCGCGAGCGTCAGCCCGCTCACCGTCGTCCCCGGCGGCACGATCACCATCAACGTCGAGTGCTCCTTCACCCAGACCAGCCAATCGCCCCCGACCATCACCGCGACCTCCCAGGCCTTCGCCTCCGGCACCACGACCTTGCGCCTGGTCGGCGAGGGCGGCATGCCCGGCGCCGGCGGCCGTTACCGGGGAACCGCCCTGATCGCCTCGACGTCGCAGTTCACCACCTCCGCCACCACCTGGAGCGTGACCGGTTCCTGCCCCGGGGGCAGCCCCTGGAGTGCCGGCTTCACCGTCACCCGGCAACCGAACGGAACCCGTGGCGGCCTCGGCGGATCCTTCACGCCCTCGACCGGAACCACACTGGCGGGGGCGGGCCTGGCCGCGGCGGCCCTCGGCGGCACCTACTGGCACCTGCGCCGCCGCAACGCACGCGCCCGCTCCTGACCGGCTCGCACCCGGCCCTGTCACGCCCGGCGTCCGCTTCCGCGGGAAGTGCGGCGCTCGGGGCGTACGTTCCCGGGCCGGTGCAGAAGTCCTGCTCGTCACCCGTGTGACAGCACGGCGGACGGGTGGGGGTACGAGGGGGCGGCCCGGGTCGATCGGAAGGTGTCCGGTCGGCCCAGGCCGGCAGCCGGTGGGGCTAGGCCAGGGGGGACCGGGTGAGGTCGGCCGGGTCGGTTTCGAGGGGGAAGGGCTCGGGTACGCGGGTCAGGGTGCCGGGCAGGGCGGTGGTGGTCTCGACGTACCGGCCGCGTTCCAGGCGGGCGCAGATCAGGCGGGGCGCCGGGTCGAAC
>NZ_JBFBGK010000171.1:0-10311 GCF_040684615.1 Streptomyces sp. NPDC089919 | reverse complement strand
GGGACGACTTCCTCGCCGAGCAGGTCGAGCTGTTCCAGGACGGTCTTCAGGGGCAGGCCGGCGTGGTCCATCAGGAAGAGCTGGCGCTGGTAGTCACCGGCGTACTCGCGGAAGGAGAGGGTCCGCTCGATGACCTGCTGGGTCCCGCTCGCGCGGAGGTCCGGGACTGCGGCAGATGAATGTGTGCTCTTGCGCAATTCGGCGAGGCGGTGGCCGGCGGCGGGCTCCGCGTCGTACCGTCGGAGCACGAGGTCCCGCCGCATCCCCCGTCGGCGGGACCTCGCCCCGTTCCCGGGGACGGATCCGCTCAGCCCAGGGCCGGGGTCAGGGTGCGCCAGGGGTTGGGGAGCCCGGTGGTGACGGGACCGCTGACGGCCGCGCCGCGGGTGGCGGCCGTGTGCACCGCCAGCGGGACCAAGGGCTCGGGGACGCCGTACACCAGGTGACAGAAACGATCCGCCGGATGCCGGGAGGTCCAGGCGGGGCGGGCGAAGGCGCTGGTGTAGGTCGACCAGTGGCCCTCGAAGGTGACGGTCAGGTCCGCGATGCGGAGGTAGCCGGGCGCCGGATGCACACCCGGGTTCAGCACGACCGTCGCCGCGCCCTGCCGGCGCAGCGCACGTACCAGCCGGCGGCAGCCGCCCAGGTCCTCGGGCCCTTGGGGGACCCGGTCCAGGAAACAGCCGTGCACGCCGTACCACTGCTGGTGGCGGCGGAGCTCGTCGGCCGCCTCGGCCCGGTCCCGCTCCCCGTAGGCGGTGTCGATGTAGCCGAGCAGCCGGGCGCCGGCCGCGCGCAGGGCCGCGGCGGCCGACGTGAAGGCCGGGTCGGGCCGCATGCCCGGACCGTCGGCGGGGTTGATGACCACCGCGTAGGTGCGGGCCGCGGCCCCGATCAGCCGGTGCCAGGCCCCGGGATCCTCTGCCGGGTGCACGTAGAGGGGGACCAGGAGGCTCATGGCGCCGCTCTGTCCCCGTCGGCGGTCGTGCGCCACAGGGCGGTGAGCATGCCCTTGAGGGTGCCGGCCGGACGCCAGCCCAGGGCCCGGGCCGCGGCCGAGACGTCGGAGCACTGCCAGGACACGGCCCCGGAGCGGGCCGAGCCGCCGGCGTCCTCCTCGATCCGGCCCTGGAAGCCGGCCTGCTCGGCCAGCGTGTGCACCAGCTCGCGCACCGGTACGGCCTGCCCGGCGCCGATGTTGAGGACCGGGGGCAGCGGTCCCGGCGCGGTCACCGCGAGCTCGACGGCGCGCGCGAGGTCGCGTACGTCGACGAAGTCGCGGTGGGCCGAGAGGTCCCCGAGGCGGAGCACCGCTTCGGGGCCCGGGCCGGCCTCGGCCAGCAGCGCGGCCAGCCGGCCGGGCAGCGAGGTGGCCGGGGCGCCCGGGCCCACCGGGTTGCCGACCCGCAGCACCACGGCCGCCAGCCCCGAGGCGGTGACGGCGAGGGTGCCCGCCAGTTTGGTGGCGCCGTAGGGGGTGGTCGGGGCCGCGGTGGCGGTCTCGGTCACCCGGGTGCCGGCGGTGCCCGGCCCGTACTCGGCGGCCGAGCCGAGGTGCACCAGCCGCGCCGTCGGGGCCGCCTCGTGCAGCGCCGCGCAGAGGGCGGCCGGGCCCCGGGCGTTGACCTCGGCGAGGGTCACCGGGTCCCCGCCGGTGGCGCCGGCGCAGTTGACGACGGCGTCGGGGGCGGCCGCGGCCAGGGTCTTGGCCAGGTCTTCGGGGCGGTCGGCGGCCAGGTCGATCCGGTACCGGGAACCCGGCGAGCGGCCGCCGTCCAGGAGCCGGACGCCGGGCAGGTCGCCGAGCCGCTCGGCCACGTGCCGGCCGAGGTAGCCGGACCGGCCCAACACGAGGATGCGCATGGTGTGTTCAGGCTCCCTTGAGCAGGAGGGACTTGCGGCTGGTGAACTCGGCGTTGGCCCGGTCGTAGTCGTCGGGGCGGCCGATGTCGAGCCAGTAGCCGTCGAACTCGTAGGCGTGCGGCGGCTTCTGGGCGGCGAGCAGGTCCAGGACCAGTTCGTCGAAGCCCAGCGGGAGGCCGGCCGTGTAGCCGTCGAGGGTGTCGCGGCGCAGGCCGTAGATGCCCATGGAGACGCGGTAGTCCATGGAGGGCTTCTCGGTGAAGGCGACCACTCTGCTGGCGTCGGTGGTCAGCACGCCGAAGTCGATGTGCACCTTGCGCGGGTAGGTGGCGATGGTCAGCGGCGCGGCCGAGGCCTCGTGGCGGCGCAGCAGGTCGGCGTAGTCGAGGTCCGTCAGCACGTCGCCGTTCATCACCAGGAAGGTCTCCGGCAGCCGCTCGCGCAGGCCCAGCAGCGGGCCCATGGTGCCCAGCGGGCTCTCCTCGGTGGCGTAGTCGATGCTCATGCCCCACTGGGAGCCGTCGCCGACGTAGGCGCGGATGATCTCGCCCAGGTGGCCGATGGCGATGGTGGCGCGGGTGAAGCCGGCCGCCGAGAGCTGGCGCAGCACGATCTCCAGGATCGCGTGCTGGTCGCCGATGGGGACCAGCGGCTTGGGGAGTGCGGTGGTGTAGGGCCGCAGCCGAACGCCCTTGCCGCCCGCCAGGATCACTGCGTACACGGGATTCCTCCTTCGTCGGGTGAGGGGCGTGGGGGGAAGTGCCAAGCGGTGGATCCGACCGGCGCAGAGCGGGGACCGGTCGCGAACCGCCCGGTGGGGCGGGTCAGATGTTGTAGATGCCGGTCTTGTAGCGGGCCAGGTTGGCCGGGTCGCGGAAGAACTCGACGGTGCGGGCCAGGCCTTCCTCCAGGCTGTGCCCGGGCGTCCAGCCGGTCGCGGCGGTCAGCCGGCTCGCGTCCGCGACCAGCCGCATCACCTCGGAGGCCGGCGGGCGCAGCCGCGCGTCGTCCTCCCGGACCTCGATCGGGGTGTCCATGACCTTGCCGATCAGGGCGACCAGGTCGCCGACCGAGATCTCGCTGCCGGTACCGGCGTTGAAGGTCCGGCCCACCACCGCCTCGGCGGGGGCCGTGCCCACCGCGAGGAAGGCGGCGGCCGTGTCGGCGGCGAAGCAGAAGTCGCGAGTGGGCCGCAGGTCGCCCAGCGTGATGGTGCGCTCCCCCGCGGCGACCTGGCCGATCACGGTCGGGATCACCGCGCGCATCGACTGCCGGGGGCCGTAGGTGTTGAACGGCCGCAGCGTGACCACCGGCGTCTCGAAGCTGGCGTGGTAGGAGTCCGCCAGCCGGTCCCCGCCCGCCTTCGAAGCGGCGTACGGGGACTGGGTGTTGATCGGGTGGTCCTCGGTGATCGGCACGGTCTGCGCGGTGCCGTACGTCTCGCTGGTGGAGGTGTGCACCAGCCGCGGGGTGCCGAGCGCGCGGACCGCCTCCAGGACGTTGAGGGTGCCCGTCACATTGGTGTCCACGTAGCTGTGCGGGGCCTGGTAGGAGTACGGGATCGCGATCAGCGCGGCCAGGTGGTAGGCGCAGTCGGCCCCGTCGAGCAGTCCGCGCACCGAACCGGGATCGCGGACGTCGCCCAGGACCACCTCCACCTGGTCCAGGACCTCCGGGGCCAGGGTCTCCAGCCAGCCGTACGAGGAGAAGGAGTTGTACTGGGCCATCGCACGGACCCGGAAGCCGCGGGCGACCAGCGCCTCGGTCAGGTGCGAGCCGATGAAGCCCTCGGCGCCGGTGACGGCGGCGAGCGGGGAGGTGGTCAACGAAGTGGTCCCTTCGACGGGGTGCGGACGGCACGATCGGGCGGGCCCCGGGACCGGCCCGGAGCGGTGGGGTGGAACGGTGGGTCAGGTGTGCGGCGCGGGGCGGCCCAGCAGCCGCAGCGCACAGCCGGCCAGGGCGAGCGCGGCGGCGGCGCAGTACCCCGGCACGGCGGCCGGGCCGGGCGCCAGGCCGAGCAGGTCCGCGGCCGAGGCCCCGGCCGCGGCCGTCAGGCAGAGCACGGCCGGGGGCCAGGCGGCGCCGAAGGCCTGGAGCAGCAGGGCGGTCCACAAGGTGGCGGCCAGCAGCGGCAGGGCCGCGGGCCCCGCGCCGGTGAGCACTCCCGCCAGGACCAGCGGCAGGGTGTAGGCCAGCAGGCAGCCGGACAGGACGCCGGCGGCGCGCAGCAGGAAGCCGGCCGGGGTGGCGCTGCGGCCCAGCGCGGCCAGCGCCAGGCCCCGGAAGCGGTACAGCAGCCACTCGGCGGGCCCCATGCTCAGGGTCAGCACCACCACCGCGTACGGCTCCCGGCGCCCCTCGACCAGCACCAGCACCGCCGCCGCCAGGCCGAACAGCCCGTACGGCAGCGAGCGCAGCAGCGCCGGCTTCCCGCCCTGGCCGGCCGGCTCGGCGGCCAGTCCGGCCCGCAGCGCCCAGCCGGCCACGCCCAGCACGGCGAGCAGCGCCAGCGCCGGGAGTCCGCCCCGCAGCCAGGGCCCCGGCTCCCACCAGGGCAGCGCGGCCGCCCCGGCGCAGACCGGGCCCAGCGCGGCCAGCAGCAGCCACTCGCGGCCCAGCACCAGCAGCACCCCGGCCGCCGCCAGGTACAGCGACTGGGCGGCGGCCGCCCAGGTCAGCGGGCCGCCCCCGGCGGGCACCGCGGCGGCCGCGGTGGCCAGCGCGGCACCCAGCGGCGCCCCGCACAGCAGGGTGCGGGCCGCCTCCCGGGGGCCGGTGGCCATCCGCAGGTACGCGCGGTGTCCCAGCGCCTGCCCCCAGGCCCAGGAGACGATCCCGCCGACGACCAGCGGGGCCGCGTCCCGGCCCGGGTGCCACAACGGGGCGGTCAGCAGGTAGGCCAGCGCGGGCAGCGCGAAGAGCACCCCCCGCAGCAGGCAGCGCACCGTGTCCGGGCGCCACGGGTCGGCGGTGGCGGGCGGCTCCGGGAAGACCCTGGGCACCCGCTCGTAGAGGGCGGCGGCCAGCGAGAAGATGTCCGGATGCCCGTACCGGCTGCGGATCATGTCGGCGGACAGCCCGTCCGCCTCCAGCAGGGCGGCCACCTCGTACGGGTGCACGGCCGGTCCCACCCGGTCCGCGAGTTCGGCGGCCAGCACGCTGACGGCCGCCTCGTCGGGCCCCTGCCCGGGCAGCCGCAGCAGCAGCGTGGCGGCGTCGGCGAGGTGGCGCCGCGGGGTCCGGGCGACCGGTGCGGCCAGCCGCAGGGCCAGGGTGTCCTGCTGTCCGCCGCGCGGCTCGAGGTCGATCGGGCCGCTCATCCGGCGAGGCTTTCGCTGCCGGCCAGGGCCTCGGCGTCCTGGTCCGCGGCCGCGGTGGGGACCGCGGGCGGTGCGGGCACCGGTACCGGGACGGGCGCGGCGGGCCCGGCCGCCGGGCGTACGGGTGCCCCGGCGGCCGGTCGTACGGCGTCCCGGGCGGTGGCCGCGGCGGGCTGCGCCTGCGGGGTGCGGGCGGCGCGGGCCAGGGAGGGCAGGTCGAGGTAGATGGCGCGGAAGGTGTCGATGGTCTGGCGCAGGGTGAACTGCTCGATCACCCGCAGCCGGGCCGCCTCGCCCATCGCGGCGCGCCGGTCCGGGTCGCGCAGCAGCTCCAGGGCCGCGGCGGCCATCGGCTCGGGGTCCCGGGGCGGGACCACCAGGCCCGCCTCGCCGACCGCCTCGCGGACCCCGCCCACGTCGGTGGAGACGGTGGCCCGGCCGCAGGACATGGCCTCGATCAGGGTGAAGGGGAAGCCCTCGCTGATGCTGGAGAGCATCACCACGTTCCCGGCCGCGTAGGCGTCCTTGATGTCGTCGACCCGGCCCTCGAAGACCACCGCGTCGCCGTGGCCGAGCTCGGCGGCCAGCGCCTCGCACCGCTCGCGGTAGGCCTCGCCGCCGCGCGGGGTGCCGCCGAAGAGTCTGAGTCTGGCCTCCGGTATCTGACGTCTGACCAGGTCGAAGGCGCGGATCAGGGTTTCCAGGTCCTTGATCGGGTCGACCCGGCCGGCCCAGCTGAGGGTGGGCGCCTCCGGTTCGGGCCCGGCGGGCGGGAAGGCGGCCGGGTCCACGCCGTTGTACACGGTGCGGATCGCGTCGGGATCGGCGCCGCCCTGCTCCTCCCACAGCCGGTTGTAGCGGTTGCCGGGGGTGATCAGCGCGGCCCGCCGGTAGCTCTCCTCCGCCAGCAGCCGGAAGAAGCCGAGGATGACCGCCTTGACCGGCCAGCGGTACGGGGCGGTCCGGTAGCCGAGGTAGCGCTCGCGCAGGTAGACGCCGTGCTCGGTGAGCAGCAGCGGGACCTCGTGCCGGTCCAGCCCGGCCAGCCCCGGCAGCACCGCGACCCCGCCGCTGACCGCGTGGGCGACGCCGTGCCGGGGCGGCTCGGCGGCCAGCGGCCGCAGGGCGTGTTCGAGCAGGGAGGTGGCGGTCAGCGCGTCGCGCAGGGTCGGCCGGGCCTCGCGGACGGCCAGCCCGGGGCGGTTCCAGACCGCCGCCAGGATCGAGATGGCCCGGTCGCCGCGCAGGAACGCGCTGAGCTCGCCGTCGGCGGCCGCCCGCGCCATCTCGTACAGGGCGGGCGGGAAGCCGGCCTCGGCGCACGGGTCGAGCAGGGCCGTCAGGAAGCGCTCGTAGGCGGCGGACAGCCGGCGCAGGGCGCGGCCGCGCGGGGCCCGGCCCTCCGGCGGCGGCCCCCACATGGGGACCGAGCGGACGTCCAGGACGTGGCCCGGCAGCTCCCAGGCCAGGGGTTCGCGGCCGGTGCCGGTGACCGCGATGACGTCGAAGTCGAGATCGGGCATCCCCTGGACGAGTTGATCGCACCAGACGCTGACGCCACCGTGACTGTGGGGGTAGGTGCCTTCGGTGAGCAGGGTGACGCGCGCCGCGCCGGGGCGTCGCGCGCCGTGGTGAACGTGCATGGATGTGCTCCACGGCGGAATGCGGGAAGTGGGTGCGGGCTCCGGTCCGGGCGCCCCGGCCGCGTGGCGGCGGGGCGCCCGGCCCCGGTCAGCTCGGAGAAGCGGTGTTGCGCAGCGCGCGCAGGGCCGCGGGCACGTGGGTGCGCGGGGCCGGCGCGGGCACCGGGGCGGAGCCGGTGGCGGGAGCGGTGCGCGCGGCCGGGGCGGCGGGCAGCGTGTACGTCAGCGGCAGGCCGAGCGAGGCGGTCCAGCCGATGGCGCGGCCGGCGTACGGGGTGCCGTACCCGGTGAGGCCGAGCCGGGTGCCGTCGGGCGCGGTGGCCGGCACGCTGAGGCCCGCGGGCGCCTGGACGGTGACGGCGTCACCGATGCGGTAGGCGGTGACCGTGCCGGCGGCCAGGGCCGCGTTCCAGGCGGCGCGGCGGCTCAGTTCGGCGCCGATGTCCTTCATCCGCAGGTTGACCATCGGGGTGTTGTCCGCGAACAGCGCCTGGTAGCGGTCGAGTACGCCGTCCAGGACCGGGTAGGCGATGCGCTCCTCGGCCAGGTTGGACTGGTGGATGAAGTGCGGCTTGGGGTCCCCGGCGAGGACGTGGCCGAGGGCGGTGTGGATCTCCTGCGGCACGATCTTCTCGGCGTAGCCGGTGGCGGTGTTCAGCGGCGCCGCCAGGCAGGTGGTGGTGTCCGGGTGGTCCTCGCAGATGCCGCTGCCGCCCTGGGCGCGGCTGGTGTAGAGCCAGTTGTACTCGTCGACCTCTTCGGCGGCCTTGCCGGCGTTGAAGAAGACGTTCACGGGGTAGCGGGCGACGGTCGAGGCCGGGCCGATCACGCGCTGGTCGGGGTCGCGCGAGTTGTCCGCGGCCAGCCACTTGACCCCGTTGTCGGCGAGGGAGAGGGCCAGGTTCGGGTTGTCCTGGGGCTGCTGCGGCAGGATCTTCATGCCGGAGTGCTCTCCGGTGACCAACTCGTCGTTCTGGAGGGGCAGTCCGGAGGTCTGGCCCCAGACGCGGTTGAGGGCGATCTCGTCGTCGATGGCGGCCCGGCTGACCCAGCGGGTGGCACCGCCCGGGGTGGTCGCGCACTTCCACGGGACGACGCTGATGTCCTGCTCGCAGCCCAGGAAGGCGTGCGTGTAGGTGTGGTTGACCCAGCGGAACTCGCCCCGGCGGGCGATCAGCCGGTCGGCGAGTTCGTCGACGCCGTCGTTGTCCTCGCGCTGGTCGAGGCTGCCGGCGCCGTTGTAGACCATGTCGAGGGTGAAGCCGCGGCGGCTCTGCCAGGCGGCGGCCTCGTCGGCGTCGGCGGCGGTCATCCGGATCGGGCTCGGGGTGCCCGCGTTGTTCGCGCAGTCCACGTCGCCCGGGGTGCAGTTGAGGACGGTGTCCCAGCGGTCGTCGGCCGCGAACACGTCGTCGACGTGGACGGCGAAGTAGTGGCGCTCGGAGCCCAGGTGCACGCCGCCGGTCATCCAGTCGACGATGCCGCGGGCCAGCAGCCGGTACTGCTGCTGGTAGCGGTTGTAGACGAAGGTGACGACCAGTTCGCGGCGTCCGTCGTGGCGGTACTCGCCCACCAGCGAGCCGCGTCTGGAGGTGCCGGGTATCGCGGCGTCGACGTACGGGGTGAAGTCCGCGCCGGGTGCGGGCTGCGCGAGGTAGGCGTAACTCTCGCCGACGGAGGGCGAGTTGTCCTCGAAGGGCACGGACCCGTCGAGGTAGCCGAACGGGCCGGAGCGGCCGGCCGCGGTGGCGGCGGCCGAGGCGCCGTCGAGGCTGCCCGCGTAGCCGCTGGAGGCGAAGTACTCCAGGCCCACCGCGGGCCGCGCCCACGTGTAGGCGTCGACCTGCGGGATGCCGTACGTCTGCTCGTAGGAGGCGAGCGCGGTCATCTCGGCCGATCCGGCGCTGAACGGGTTGTCGTTGGGCAGCACGACCGCCTGGTACTTGGCGCGCGGCCGGCCGGCGACGGTGTCCGCGAGGAAGCCGGCGTTGATGACAGGCCGGTCCCCCCGGGTCAGGTCGACCTTCGTGTACGGCGTGCCGGTGGTGTCCAGTTCGGCGGCGATGGCGTCGACGGCCGGGCCGCCGTCGCTGACCACCAGGACCTTGAGGTCGATGCGTGGCGTCGTGTCGGCGTGGGCCGCCCCGGCCGGCAGGCCCAGAGCAGCGATGAGCGCGCCCACCGTGAGTGCGGTGGTGCGTACGGTCCGCTTCATGCGGTGAAGTCCCCTCCCAGGCAGGGGTGATACGGCCCGCGCACAGCGGACGCACCCCTTTGCGTGACGCCGGCGCCCCCTCAGAAGCCAGTCGTCGACGCATCCGTCGGGTCACAGTGTGATGGCTGTGTGTAGCTTCTGTGGGGGCGCCGGGAAAACCGGCGGAAAAGAGCAGGCGCACAACTGGGCGCATTTGCAAGGTAGTTGGCGCCGTGCGAACGGTTCATTCCGGTGCCGGAGCGGGCACGGGGTGCGTGCGCACCGCCTCCGGCACAGAGCCGGGCGCCGGCGGGCCCGTGGGCCCGCCGGCTCGGCTTCGCAGGGTCGAAATTACACCGACGGGTGACCTTACGGCGTTTTCAGGCCATCCGGGCGTGGTGACTGGACGGGTGCGTCAGGCACACAGGACGCGGGTCTCCGGGGTGTACACCGGCCCGGCGTTGGTGCTCGAGCTGTCACTGAACTCGGCGTAGTAGTACGAGTAGAAGCCGATGTTGCCGTTGCAGCCCGAGTCGGCGGCGACCTGGAGGGTGAGCGTCACGGTGCGGCTCTGGCCGGGCGGGATGGTGGAGCCGTAGTTCGGGCCCAGGTTGGCCGGGCCGGTGCCGGAACACGGCGTGCTCCCCGAGGCGGTGGCCAGGGTGCAGCCGGTGAAGCTGTACTTCAGGTCGGGGCGCTGGTTGGTCAGCCAGGTGGGGTCGATCGTCTGGTAGACGAACCAGATGTCGTAGGTCTTGTTGTTGGTGAGCGTCATGGACAGCTGCACCGTCCCACCGGGGGTCGTGGTGGCACTGCTGGTGCTGAAGGTGAGCGGGGCGGGATTCGGGTCGGCGCTCGCGGCCGGCGCGAGGCCGAACAGGGCGAGGACGAGAGCGAGGACGGCGGCGAGGCCGAGGCGGCCCTTCAGAGATGAGTGCATGGCGCGGAGGCTAGGCAGCACTCCCGAGCCCCGTCTGCCCCTGACTTTGCCCCCGGCATGCCCCGCGGCCAAAAGTGGATGTCCTGTGAAGACCATGCGGGGGACCCGTGAAGAAAGATCACACACCGTACCCATGCAGCACACGGACGGTACCGGTCCCCCGCCGTCCCACTCACCGCACTCCCCTGCACTCGGCCGCCGCCCGCGCGCTTTTGGCGCGGACCCGCCCCTCCCGGGGAAAAACAGACCGGGCGCGGCGGGGCCGGGTAGCACGGAGCTGCACAGCTAGTGGCAACCGGGACAAAATCACGAATCTGCTATGAAGACAACAGCCGGCACTGAGGCGCT
>NZ_JBFBGK010000170.1:0-10447 GCF_040684615.1 Streptomyces sp. NPDC089919 | reverse complement strand
GTGGTCGAGTCGGTGCTGCGGGAGGGCGTCGAGGCGGGGGAGCTGAGCGGCGAGATCGACGTGCAGCTCACGGCGGCCCCGCCGGTGGTCCACTCGCCCCGCGCGCTCCTGGCCGACCGCCTCGCGCGCAAGCTCCCCGCGCCCCCTACCGAGCCGCCCGCGGCCGCCCCGCTGGCCGAGTGCGACCGATGCCGTGACCCGCTCCCCCGCGGGCAGCGATCCGGCACCTGCACGGCCTGCGAGGGCGCACCGAGCCGGCCTCCGGCCAAAGCCCTGGCGCCCCACGCCGTCACCCAACTCGCCGCCGCCGTACGCCAGGCCCTCCGCGCCGCACCCGCACCGGTCTGAGGAGTTGCCTGATCAGCACGGGTGACGACCGGCTACGCGTCGGGATGCTTCGGGAGGGCGAGCCAGTCCGTCCAGGAGGTCTCGCGGCCGAGGAAGCGCGGCTGCTGGAAGGGCCAGTCGGCGGCTATCCACTGCGGCACCAGCGCGTCGAAGGCCTGCTCGACCTCGCCGCCCGCCAGCTCGTCCACCACCCACCAGGCGATCTCGCCGTCCGCGCCGGCCTTCTCCGGCGGGTCGATGTAGACGCAGCCCAGCAGAGCCGTCTCCGCGGCGTCGAACAGGCCGTAGTTGAAGGACTGGTGCGCGGCGATCTCCTTCTCGTGCCGCAGCAGGTCGGCCTGGTTGGCCTCGTAGGTCATGGTCTCCGCGGGCCAGCCCCAGGCCGGGCCGAAGGCGGCCCACAGCCGCTCGCGCGACCCCATCACGGCCGGGTAGTCGAGCGGGGCGTCCAGCTCCCGGATCGGCCGCAGGTGATGACCGCCGCCCGGCAGCGGGACCAGGACGGGGTGGACGAAGTGATCGGGAAGCCAGCTCATGATGCCCGACCGTAGCAGCGCGCCGACGCCCCCTCACCTGCATTTTCTCCGCGCACCGGCCACCCGTCCGCGCCCATGGCGGCGTTTCGGCCGGGTCGGGCGGCCCGGGTCAGCCGTCGCGGTCCATCAGGACGCGGTCGGCGCGGTAGTGCGGGCAGTGGAGCAGGTGCCAGGTCACCAGGAGGCGGTCCGTGGCGACGGTCAGCGTGCGCGCCTGCCCGGATTCCTGGTCCGCGGCGCACACCGGGCACCGCCGCAGTGTCGTGGGCATGATCGGGATCACGCCGCTCCCCCCTTCCGGGCCCACCAGGGGCCGGATGCCCGCCCTGACGAATCAGGATCGGACTACACCTATCAAATGCGGGCGGACCGCGCCTCATTACCGGCGCGTTTTGCCCTTTAAGGCGCCCCCTCAGCGCGTCAGCGGCTCGACCGGTCCTGCTGAGGTCCGGCGGCCGTGGCCGCGCTCTCCTCGGTCCCGGTCGGGCTTCGACGGGCGAGCGCGGCCGCGGTCAGGGCGGTGACCGCCATCGCGGCCATGCCGACCAGTGCCGCGGTGGTGTACGCGCGGTCGTCCGGGAAGAGGTGCCCGGGGTCGGTACCGGCGGCCAGGACCAGGCCGCCCATCGCGCTGCCCAGGGAGTACCCGACGCTGCGGACGACGTAGTTGAAGCTCATCGCGCTCGAGGTCTCGCTCCGGGGCGTGACGGCCAGGATGACGCCGGGCATGGCGGCGGAGAAGCCGCCGACGCCGAAGCCCAGTACGCCCATCGCGACCAGCAGTTCGGCCAGGTTCGACCGGGCCGTCGCGAACAGGACGAACCCGCCGCCGACGATGACCGCGCTGCCGGCCAGGAGCAGGGGTGCGTCGACCCGCGTCCGGAGCCGGGGGGTGAGCCTGCCGGCGAGGAACCCCATCACCGAGAACGGCACGAGAACCAGCCCGGCGACGAAGGTGGTCAGCCCGAAGCCGTAGCCGGCGCCGTGCGGGGTCTGCGCGTACCGCGTGATGAGCGTGAGCAGGAGGTACATGCCGCCGCCGCCGACGAACATGGCGAAGTTCGCGCCGGCGACCGCCGGGTGCCGTACCGCCCGGACGTCGACCAGCGGCGTCTCGCTGCGCAGTTCGCAGACGGCCCAGACGCACAGCAGGAGCACGGCGACGACGGCGAGGGCCACCGCCACGGCGAGGTGCCGGCCCCACAGGCTCCGCTGGCCGGCCAGGAACAGGACGAGGAACAGGCCGCCCGCCAGGACGAGTGCGCCCGGCACGCTCAGGTGCGCGGAGCGGCCTTCGGGGGCCGCGGGTACGAACCGCCAGGCGGTCAGCAGGGCGGCGGCGGTGACGAACAGACCGAAGCCGTAGGCGGCCCGTACGCCGCCGAGCTCGGCGAGGAGCGCGGTGAGCGGATAGCCGACGCCGGCTCCGATGATGGAGACCACCGAGATCAGGGCGATGGTCGCGGTGCCGCGCTCCTCGGGCAGGTGGTCCCGGGCCACGCCCATCATCAGCGCCGTCAGGCCGAGCCCGACGCCTTGGGCCGCCCTGCCGACGAGCAGCCCGGCGAACGGCAGCGGCAGCACGGTCAGCGCGCTGCCGACGACGACGACCGCCAGCGTGGCGAGGATCGCGGCCCGGCGGTGCGGGCCGCTGCCGAGCCGGCCGAGGACGGGCGTGGCCACGGCGCCGCTCAGCAGGGCGACGGTCAGGGTCCACTGCGCGCTGTCGAGCGAGACGTGGAAGCTGGTCGCCACGCTGGTGATCAGCGGGGTCCCGAGGCTGCCGACCGCCGCGACGACCAGGGCGATGAATATGAGGGCGGGGACCAGCGGCCGCGCCACAGCGCTCTGTGGGAGGCGCTGGGGCGTGCGCTCCGGGGTTCGATCCGTCACCGCTTCGGCCCTTCGTGGTCCTGGCTTTCGAGCTCGGCCAGGTGCGCGAGCGCCGGGAGCGCCGCGAGCAGAGCGTCGACCTCGTCGTCGGCGAGCCGGCCGATCAGCTTGGCGAAGGCGTCGACGCCCGCCTGGCGCCGCGCCTGCACGTACGACGTACCGGCTTCGGTCAGATGCACCAGCGTGACCCGCCTGTCGGACGGGTCACCCCTGCGCTCGACCAGTCCGGACTCCTCCATCACCCGGACCAGCACGGTCATCGCGGGCTGGGTGACGCCCTCGGTCGCGGCCAGGTCGGTGATGCGCCGGGGGCCGGTCCGGTGCAGGGTGGCCAGGGTGGCGGCAGAGGTGATGCTCAGGTCACGCGGCAACCGCCGCACGGCCCGGGTGGCCAGCCCGTAGAGGGCCGACCCGATCTCGGTGGACGCGTCACCAGTGGCGTCTTGACGGCTCATGTAAAAACCATACAAGATTTATATGAAGAGTCTATGCATCGTGCGTCCCGAACGCCGTTCCCAGGCGAACAGACGAACAGACGAACAGGCGAACAGGCGAACAGGCGAACAGGCGAACACAGGAGGTTTCCATGGCCAAGGGCTACTGGGTCAGTGTCTACCGGGTCATCTCCGACCCCGAGAGGCTGGCCGCCTACGACGCGCTGGCCGGCCCGGCCGTCCAGGCGGCGGGCGGGCGGCTGCTGTCCCGTACCGGCCGGGTCGTCGCCCACGAGGACGGAAAGCCGGAACGCGCCATCCTGATCGAGTTCGACAGCTTCGACCTGGCCGTCGCGGCATACGAGAGCGAGGCCTACCAGAAGGCGCTGGCCGTCCTCTCCGACGCCGTCGAGCGCGACTTCCGCATCGTCGAAGGGCTCGAAGACGTCTCAGACGTGTAACACGTCAGGCAGTCGAAGGCCTCGGCCGACCACCGCCGACGCATGTCCCGCTCGACGGCCGGCACCCGGCTGGCGGCGGGGCGGACCGGGGGCGGCGAGGGACCGTGCGGGCGACCGCTCGCGGTGAGAGAGTGGCGGCATGTGCGGCCGTTACGCCTCCTCGCGCGCCCCCGAAGACCTCGCGGGCCTCTTCGACGCCACCCCGGTCGCCGATCCGGGCCGGGGGGTGCCGCCGCCGTCGTGGAACGTGGCTCCCACGGACGACGTCTGGACGGTCCTGGAACGCGTCGACAAGGGCACCGGCGAGCTGACCCGGCAGCTGCGGCCGATGCGGTGGGGGCTGGTGCCGTCCTGGGCCAAGGACCCGTCCGGGGGCGCCCGGATGATCAACGCCCGGATGGAGACGGTGCACGAGAAGCCCGCCTACCGGAAGGCCTTCACCAAGCGGCGCTGCCTGCTCCCGGCGGACGGCTTCTTCGAGTGGGTCGCGGTACCGGCGAGCGACACGGCGAAGGCGTACAAGCAGCCGTACTTCATCCGGCCCGAGGACCGGGGCGTGATGGCGATGGCGGGCCTGTACGAGTTCTGGCGCGACAAGTCGGTCAAGGACGAGGACGACCCGGCGGCCTGGCTGACCACCGCCACGATCATCACCACGGAGGCCACGGACGCGGCCGGCCAGGTCCATCCCCGGATGCCGCTGGCGCTCCACCCGGCCGACTACGGCACCTGGCTGGACCCCGGCCACCAGAACGCGGCGGACCTGCGGGCGCTCCTGCACACCCCGGCGGACGGGCACCTCACCGTCACCGCGGTCTCCACGGCCGTGAACAGCGTCCGCAACAACGGCCCCCAGCTGCTCGCACCGGTCTGACGTGGAACGCCCTCGTCCCGCTGCGCGCGGCTGGAGGGGTGAGCGCCGGGCGCAGCGGGACGAGGGCGGGCGGCCCGGGTCCGGGCCGCCGGGTACGGGGTCCGCGTCAGGCGCGCGGCGGCTTGCGGCCCGAGCCGAAGTCGCCGAAGGCCGTGACGTGGTGGGAATCGGACACCGACGGCTGGGAGAAGACGACGGTCGCCTGCGGGGTGGGGGTGGACACGGACGCGCCGTGCTCCGTACCGGACGCCTGGCTCGTGGCCGCGGCCGCGATGACGGCGCCACCGGCCAGTGCCAGGGCACCGGCGACCAGGGTGATCTTCTGCTTCATGATGGCTCTCGCCTTTCGCTGTGCTCGACATGTGCCGCCGGTCGTTCCCGGACCACCGAGGTGGTCCGTACGGGGGCGCTGCGCGCCGGCGGTAGGGGTCCCGCCGGTGCGGGGCGGCCCCCCGTGCGGCAGGACCAGTCGACCACCGCGGGCGGGTACCGCCCCAGGCAATTCCACCCGCAGAAATACGGCCGGCGTTCTTTTGCGGGGACGGGGTGGGGCCTCGGGTCGGGAGGATTCGCCGGAGTCCGGCGGCCCGCGGATGTCGAGAACGGGGGCGCGGCTCCGTCCCAGGGATGTCAGCGGCCACCGAGGGCCGCGCGGAAGAGGGAGAGACCAGCATGGCCGTTCAGCGGATGGACAACGTCGGCATCGTCGTCGAGGACCTGGACGCCGCCGTCGCGTTCTTCCTGGAGCTCGGCATGGAACTGGAAGGCCGGATGGAGGTGGCGGGCCGGTTCGCCGACCAGTGCACCGGGCTGGACGGCGTCCGCTGTGAGATCGCGATGGTCCGCACCCCCGACGGGCACGGCAAGCTCGAGCTGGCGAGGTACCACCACCCCGCCGCCACCCGTACCGAGCCGCGCGACAAGCCGCACAACATCGTCGGCACCCACCGCGTGATGTTCGCCGTCGACGACATCGAGGACACGGTCGCCCGGCTGCGCCCCCACGGCGCCGAACTCCTCGGCGAGATCGCCCGCTTCGAGGACGTCTTCCTGCTCTGCTACGTCCGCGGCCCGGAGGGCGTCATCGTCGGCCTGGCCGAGCAACTGGGCTGAGCCCGGGCGCTGCCTCAGGGTTGGGATGCGGCGACCTTGATCCCGAAACCGATCAGGACGACACCGGTGACGCGGTCCATGGCCCGTCGTACGGCGGGCTTCTCGAACACGGCGCGGGCCCTGGCCAGTACGAGCACGTAGCCGCCGAGCCAGGTGAGCGTCAGGGCCGCGTGGACGAGGACCAGCAGGGCCATCCCGGTGTGCGCGGAGACACCGGCGGGCGCGAGGGTGGGCAGCAGGCCGGTGTAGAAGACGGCGATCTTGGGGTTGAAGAGGTTGCCGAGCAGTCCGGTACGCCAGGGATTGCCGACCGGGCCCGAGATCTGGGCTTGGGTCTGGGGCTGGGCCTGGGTCTGTGCCTGCGTCTCTGTCCGGGTTCGGTTCGATGTGTCCGGCGCCGGATCGGCCGTGCGGCTGCGCCGGCTCTGCAGCAGTGCCTGGATGCCGAGGAACCCGAGGTAGAGGGCGCCGGCGAGCTTGACGACCGTATAGGCCACGCTCGACGCCGCCAGCACGGCGGCCAGCCCCGCGACGGTGAGCACGCCCCAGACGAGCAGCCCCACCACGATGCCCCCGACCGTCCGCAGGCCGTCCCGCCAACCGGACGCGAGAGCGCGCTTCGTCACCACCGCCATGTCCGGGCCCGGGACCACGGTCAGGACGGCGAGCACACCCGTGGCCGCGAGGAGTTCGACGAACATGGCGCAAGTCTCGCACCCGGCGGCCCCCTTGGACATCGTGCGATCATGCTCCGATGACGTGGGTGGCGGAGCTGGCGCGGCTGGGCTCGACGGGTGCGCTCGGTGTACTGGCGCCGGGGGCGGGGCTGGCCGGGATCAGCGCCGCTCTCGGCGAGCCGGTGGACCTCGGGCCGGTAAGCGGGAAGCGGGGATGGCCGCGGCGATTCGGCGCGGGGTCGGTGGAGATGGTCTTCTGCCCGTGCCGCTCGCTCCGGTCGCTCACGCTGTCGCTGGTACGGGACCCGGTGGTGCTGCCCGGGCCGGGCCGCGGGCAGGAGCGCCGCTTCGGCGGCGAGGTCACGGAGCCCGCGCTGGTCTCCGCCCTACGGGCCGAGGGCTGCCGCTGGCAGGTCGTCGAGTACGAGTTCGCGCAGCGGGATCTTGCGCTGAAGCCCGCCGAAGGCGTCCACGTGAGCTTCGCCTTCACCCACGGGGCGGCTTCCGCGGCTCCCCGGCCGGAGGAGTGGGTCCTCGACAAGGCCGGTTTCTGGACCTCGGGCCACGGGCCGTGCGCCGACGGCGGGGCCGGGGACCGGACGCCGGCCCCGGGTCATTGACAGCGTGCGAGCCGCAACCGGGCCTCGCTCCTGACCTCGGGGTCCCGGTCCGCTGCCAGCGTCCTCAGCTGTGCGAGCAATTCCTCGCCGTCCTGTCCCGCGGCCCAGCGCGGATCGCAGTCGAGTTCCGCCTCGAGCTGGTCGGCGGTCCCCTGGTCGGAGGCGACCGCGCGGGCGCCGAGCACGAGGCGCAGACCGGCCAGGTCCCGCCGGGCCAACAGGGCCGACGCCGTCTCCGAGGTCACTCCGGTGTCCCGCGCGTCCAGCAGCAGCCGGTGCAGGACCTCGGCGACATCCTCCACCCGGGCCCCGGCCGCCAACCGCCGTCCCGCCGCGGCCCGCACGGACCAGTCCGTCGATTCCGCCGCGGCGATCGCGTCCCGCAGCTCACGTCCGTCGAGGTCGTCCACGGGTCCAGCTTCTCACCGCCCGGAAGGACCCTGTAAAGCGGTCCCCGATCTGTCGACGAGCAGCCGCCCGCCCCTGCTCGACGAGGCAGCCCGGTGATCGGGCTCGGGAAGGTCATGTCCCCATCGGAGTGCCGGCGTCCGAGCAGGTGGGTCGGGTGCGCAGGGCGTAGGAGCGGGCGGCGAGGGCGAGGCCGAAGCCCAGGCCCGTGAAGGCCGTGCCGCCGAAGGCCGCCATCCACAAGAGCCCCGAGCTGGTGGTGAACGCGCCCGTCGGTTCCATCTTCGGAAACACCCCGAGGGCGGTGAACGGGACGAAGACCACCACGAGGAAGACCCCGTACAGCGACAGGCCGAAGGCCGTCGCCCAGGCCGGCACCAGCGGCAGCAGCCGCGGCACCCGCCGCCCGGACAGCAGCAGGGTCCAGCGGGGGAACACCTGCCCCCACGGATACATCAGGCCGAGCAGCAGGAAGATCGCAGCCGCGGCCGCCAGCACGGTCACGTCGATGCCCACCGAGGCCAGCGCCTTGGCGATCCCGGACGCGCCCGCGTTGTCACGTCGCCAGCCTTCCGCCGTGACGCCGATCGCACTGCCCCCCAGCGTCCAGATCGTCTTGACCCCCGCCCATGGCAGGAGGCCGCCCATCAGCAGGAAGACGGCGACGCGGGTGCGCCGCGGAGCGACGGACGGGGCGGGATGAGCGAGCGGCCCGCTGCTTTCGCCCTGGTGGGTGCCCCCGCACCGCGGGCACCGGCCACGGTGCCGACGCCGGAACGACAGCATCGCCGGGATCAGCAGGCCGGCACCCACCGCGTGCAGCAGGACGTCGGCCAGGCCGGTCGCGCTCTCCACGCCCGAACCCGAGGCCAGCGTCACGAAGTGCGCGGGCAGGCTGGCCGCCCCTAACAGGAACACCACGACCGCCGCGCACAGCGAGACGGTCGTGACCACGTGCCGCCACCCCTGCCACTCACGGGCGGCCGCCAGCCCCGCCCCCACGGTCACGACGCCCACGACAGCGAGAAACGCCAGCGTCGCCGGCGGGTACGGCTCGTCCGGTGTCAGGGGAACCGTGGTGCCCGTCACCGCCCACCCACCCTGGACCGCCGCGTAGACCCCGCCCCACATCGCGGCGGCATACGGCGTCCACCGAGGCCACCGACGCGCCCGCACCACCCACCCGGATCTCGCCGTATGCGCCGAACTACCGCTACCTGTAGGCGACTTGTAGAGAACGGACACGGCGACCTCCGGCTCGGCACGGCTGACACCCGAGCCTCCACCGCCCCCGACTCCTGCCACATCAACCCAGCGGATCATGTGGATCAGCCGAGAGGATTACCACGCGGCGGCCCCACTGCACGAAAGCGCGACACAGCCGTCCAGGACACAGGCCCCTCTTGACGCCACCGACGACTCCGACCGGGTGATTACGGCCGGTGGGGCTCGCATGGATATTCGAACATGTGTTTCAGTGGAGTGTGACATCGATGCACTTCCCCGATGACCTGCTCGTTCTGCAGCAGGACTGGCTCCGCGCGTACGCAGAGCTCGCCCGGACACCGGCCACGGCCGGGGGTACGGCGGCCCGGCGGCGGCTGATCGCGCTTTCCGGGCGGCTGTACGGCCATCCCTGCTGGGTGCGGGCCGGTGGTGCCGACCTGCGGCGGGCCGCTCGGGCGTGCGTACCGGCGGGACGAGAGGAGGCGGCATGAGCCGGCCGATCGACGAGGCACCGCCCCGGCCGGCGCCGGTGGCGACCGGGCCCTGCGTGCGGTGCCGTCGGCCCTGCATCCGGTACGGGCCCGGCGGCAGTCCGCTGTGCGAGGAGTGCAAGAGCGCCCGGCGGGCATCGGACGAAGACGGTGGGTGACCCCTCGTGTCCGTGCTGCCACCGGACCCGCCCCGGCTCAAGATCTTGATCACCTACCTGCGCGGCGAGCTCGGCCGCGCGGAGCAGGCGCTGCTGGCCGCCGAGGAGCGGGAGGCCGCCGCCGTCCGCCGGCAGCCGCCGCCCGAGCCTCCCGCGTGGCTGGTGGAGCGCGGCATAGGCGGTGGGCAGCTGCCGTCCCGGCTGCACACCGGGGGGTGCTGGGACGCCGGCAAGCGGTGCGTCCCGGGGACCGCCGAGCAGGTGCGCCGGCTCTTGGCCGAGGGCGTACCCGCGTGTATCCACTGCCGCCCCGACACGGCGCTCGGCGTCCTCGACTGATCCGCCGCGCGCGGGGCGAGTCCGGGCCCCACGGATGTACGTCCGTCCGGCGCGGGCGGGGGCGACCAGCTCCCCGGTAGCGGGGCCGGTCAGCCATGGGCGACCTGACCTGCGCGGGATCGCCGCGCAGTCGGTCGGTCTACGAAGTGCCCACCGCGCGGGGTCCCCGTGCGGTCAGTCGCGGTGCGGCCGATCGTGGTGCGATCGGTCTTGGTACGGCCGGTCGTCGTGCCGTCGACCGTCGTGCCGATCGGCCGTGGTGAGGCCGGTCATGGTGCGATCGGCCGTGGTGGGGCCGGCCGTCGTGCCGATCGGCCGTGGTGGGGCCGCTCGTCGCGCAATCGGCCGTCGTGCGGCCGGTCATCGTGCAGTCGGCCGTCGTGTGGCCGCTCGTCGCGCAATCGGCCATGGTGTGGCCGGTCATCGTGCCATCGGCCGTCGTGAGGCCGCTCATCGTGCGATCGGCCGTCGTGAGGCCGGTCGTCGTGCGATCGGCCGTCGTGAGGCCGGTCGTCGTGCTGCGCGAGGTGCGGTGGTTGCGCGGGGTCGCCGCGCGGTGGCCGGTGCGGGCACCGGCCACCGACCGCGGGCCTCAGTTGAAGGAGATGTTCTGGCCGATCTGGCCGGTGGACTCCTGCCAGGCCACGACCCGGCACTGCTGCACGGAGCAGTCGACCGGGATGCTCGCACCGGTGGACCAGTCGGTCGCGGTGAAGGTCTTCTTCACCGCGAGCGAGGTCCCGAAGGAACCCTGCGCATCGGCGGTCGCGACTACGGCGGTGGAACACACCAGACCGTCGACACACTGGGCGACACCGACGTCACCGGCACCGAAGCCGACACCGCTCACGGTCACCGACTGGCCGTC
>NZ_JBFBGK010000169.1:0-10980 GCF_040684615.1 Streptomyces sp. NPDC089919 | reverse complement strand
CTTCGCCGTGGCCCTCCGGGCCATCCCAGGCCCGGGCCTGCCTCCGGACCAGCCTGCCACCCCCGTCAAGCGGCGCTCCCCACACATCCCGACCGACCACCGTCCTCACGGCAGCGAGACGGGACGAACGACGGCCGGGGAGCGGCCAGCCCCAGCCCGGAACCTCCCCGCCCCTCCCGGTCGGCCGGTCGCTCAGGCCTGCTTCGGGGAGGCCTGCTGGACCACCTCGAAGGACCACAGCGTCGAGCCCGAGGCGGCCGGCTTCGGGCGCTCCGCGCCGCCCTCGGAGGGGCCGCCGCCCTGGTGCGCGGCCTTCATCGGGCCCTCCATCCACGCCTGGAACGCGGCCTCGTCCCGCCACCGGGTGTAGACGAGGTACTGCTCGGTGCCCTCGACCGGCCGCAGCAGCTCGAACCACTCGAAGCCGTCGGAGTTCTCCACCGATCCGGCCCGCGAGGAGAACCGCTTCTCCAGTACCTCGCGCTGCTCCGCCGGGACCGTCAGGACGTTGATCTTCACGATGCTCATGCCCGTCATCCTGCCCTACGCGGGATCAAGCCCGCGTAGGGAGTTGGTTCGGCGCCCCTCGAGCGCAGCACTATCGTCGTCCGCTCCGGAATCGTGAATTCCGGCGCTCTTGGGGCGACACGACGACAGTGACCGGCGAGACGGCGGGAGGCCGACGGCGCGTGGCGGAAGCGGCGGAGCACAGCGGTGTGGACGGGCGTACCGGAACCGCGGCCGCGCCCATATGGCTGCTCGCCGCCCCGGCGGCCCTGGCGCTGGCCTGGATGCTGCTGACCCGGTACTCCTCCGGCGCCGCCGACCCCGGCTCCCTCCCCGGCGCCCTGGTGCGGCTGGGGCTGTCCGGCCCCGCCGGGCTGCTGGTCGTGACCCTGCTGTCCGGCGTGGTCGGCTGGCTCGGACTGCGCCGGGCGGCCCGCTACGCCCGGGACGGGCAGCCGCTGCTGGCCGTCGCGGTGTGCGGGTGCGCGGCCGCGGCCGTCGCGCCCGCCGGGGGCCGTCACCAGCTGGTCTGGGTGCTGCTCGCGCTGGCCGGGCGGACCGGCCGGCGGGCCGCCGACCGCGCGGTGTGGCCGGTCGCCGCGCTCCTGGTCACGCTGCTGCCGGCCGACGTCCTGCTGCCGAACGTGGGCCTGCTGGCGCCCCTCCACGACCACCTGCCGCTCCTGGCGGTGCTGGCCGTGGCCTGCGCGGTGCCCTTCCTGCCGCGCAGCTCACCGCACTGGCACCACCCGGTGCCCACCGCGTACGACCGCCCCGCCCGGCCCCGGCGGCGCGCACCGGCCCTGCCGGTCCGGCGCCGCGCGCTCAGCCGCCCCAACCTCCTCCTCGAGCTGCTGCTGATCCGCGTCGGCTACTCGGCGTACTCCCGGATCCGGGCCGCCGCCCCCGGCAACCGGTTCCTCGCCGAGGGCCACGGCCGCCGGATCCACGCCCTCGAAGGGCGGCTGGGCCTCGCCGTCGAGGGCTCCGTCAACCGCTGGACCGCCCGTCACCCTTGGCCGAGGGAGTTTTTCGACTTCTACTACACCTCCTTCCACTTCGTGGTCCCGCTGACGGTCCTCGGCCTGCTCTACTGGCGCCGGCCGGCGGACTACCGCTGGGCGCGCTCCGCCCTCGTCCTGGCCACGCTGCTCGCGCTGCTCGGCTTCTGGCTGTACCCGCTCGCGCCGCCGCGGCTGATGCCCGGCCTGGGCTTCGTCGACACCGTCCACGGGCCGCAGGACCTGGCCCACCCGCAGTACGGCGCGCTGACCGCGCTCTCCAACCAGTACGCGGCGATGCCCTCGCTGCACTTCGGCTGGTCGCTCTGGTGCGGGCTGGTGGTCCTGGTCCTGGCGCGCCGGCGGTGGCAGCGGGTCCTGGGTCTGGTGCACCCGCTGGTGACCGTCTGCGCGATCGTCGCCACGGCCAACCACTGGGTGCTCGACGCGGTGGGCGGCGCGGCGGTGGTGGCCGCCGGCTTCGCCCTCGGCCGCGTCCTGTGGGGCCCCCGCAGCACGCCCGCCTCCGCGACGGCCGCCATCCCGGCGGCCCGCAGACCCCCCGCCGACCGGGGCAGCCGCCCGCAACGCGCCCTCACCTGAGGCCGCCCGCAGCCGGGCCCGGGGCACCGACCGACGTCGGTATCAGCCGCCTGCAGGTCGGCCCGCAGGGCATCGTGACGGTCCGTCACCAGGACAGCCCCGACAACCCCGTCCGGGCGAGCGCGCAACGGGCCGCCGCGGGCCGCGGGGAGGCCCCGCCCCACCCCCCTCTGAGCGGGGTGTGACGCAGCGCACCTTCCGAACCTGTCACACATCGCGGGGCCGTCCGGTTCAAGGGCCAGGAAGACACCCGATCCGCAGGACAGGAGTCCCGTCATGGAGCGTTGCGAGCGCCGCGCCGCGGTCCTCGGAGCCGGCGCCGCCCGCCGGCGGTCCTGTGGCGGGCCTCACAGGAGTCGGAGGGCCCGGAGGCGTAACGCGCGGGGCCCGGAACGCCAAGAGGGGTGACGGGGGCCGCGAACAGTGGGGAGACGACGTGAGGCAACCACCAGCTGTGGAACAGGTGGTGCGGCGGATAGGCGAGGACGCGGAGGCGTTCGAGGTGTTCTACCGGGAGCACGTGGAGGTGGTGCTGCGGTACGCCACCCGGCGCTGCCGGGATCCGCACGCCGCCGCCGACCTGGTGGCGGAGGTGTTCCTGGCCGCGATCTCGGCGTCCGCCGGGTACCGGGCGGAGCGCGGCACGCCGGTCGCCTGGCTGCACGGCATCGCCCGGAACGTGGCGGCCGCGGAGGACCGCCGTGCGGCGCGGGCCCGGGTGGTCGAAGGGCGCTTGGCCGGTCGCCGGCCGCTGCACGAGGACGACATCGTCCGGCTGGAGGAGCGGATCGACGCGGAACGCGGACTCGCCGCCCTGCTGGAACGCCTGGCCGCGCTGCCGGCCGGGCAGCGGGCGGTACTCGAACTGACCGCGGTGGACGGCCTGACCGTCGCCGAGGCGGCCGATGCGCTGGGCACCAGCTCCGTGTCCGTACGGGTCCGGCTGCACCGCGCGCGCCGGGCCCTGCGGCAGGTACCCGCACCGCCGTCCGGATCTCCTGCCCCGCCCCTCTCGACCCTGATGGAGGCCTGATGCACGCCGATTCGTTCGAGGAGCGCCTGCTGTGCGAGCTGAAGGACCATGTCCGGCAGTCCGCCCACGTGCTGGAGGACCGGGACCGCGTCGAGCAGCCGGTCCGCCGGGGTTTCGTACGGTGGTGGATACCCGCCGGCGGGGCGGTCCTGACCGCGGCCGTGGCGGCCCTCACCGTCACGCTGGGAGGGACGCCCACGCGCGCGCACATCGTCGAGCGCAAGCCGGTCGGCGTGGTCAAGCTGACCTGGCCGAATGACAGGGAGGACCCGACCGGCAGGCGCAGCACGGACCGCTGGCGGAGGGAGCTGGCGGCCGCGGGTGCGCAGGCCAAGGTGCTGCTGGACGCTCCTTACTGCTACCCACGCGCGCAAGGCCGCCACATACCCGATGACGCCTTCCGCATGACGTTCGAAGACGGCAACAGGTTCGCCTACTTCGATCCGGCCGAGGTGCCCCCGGGCTTCGTGCTCCGCTTGGCCCTCGCGCACCAGAAACTCCCCTTGCCCCCGAGCGTCAAGCGCCGCTTGGCTCTCGCGCACCAAGCAGTCCCTTCGGACGAGCGCCGGGGGTTCGTGGTCGTCGACATGGTCCCGGTCGGTACGCCGGACTGCATGGATTGACCTAGTGGGGCAGCCGGTCGGGTGGTTCGGTCAGGTGCCAGCCGTGCAGGAGGTCGGACGTGTGCAGGGCGCGTTCGCACAGGGCGCGGACCCGTCCCGTCGCCCGGCCGGCGTCGTCGGCGAGGCAGAAGGCGACGCCGCGGGCGCCCGCCCGGCTGGGGTGCACGCGGATGTGCTCGATCCCGTCCGCCGGGCGGGCGGCGCCCCACAGTGCGGTGAGCAGTTCCTGCTCGGTCGGGGCGGGTGCCGCCGGGGGAGCGGGGCCGCTCAGGACGAAGACGATGAGGTGCACGTCATGACTATGGCGGCGGCCGGCCGCCCGTGGTCGCGAAAGGACGCGGCACAAAAGTGCCGTGACTCGAAGATGCCGCCCGGATCCGTCCGGGGTGCGTCAGGAGGGGGACGGGGATGTCGGGGGTGTTGGGGCTCGACAACGAGAGCGAGTCCGTCTACCGGCTCATGCTGGAGAACCCCGGGTGGGGGGTCGCCCGGATCCAGGAGGAGCTGGGGGCTGAGCGGGCGGTGGTGACCGCCGCGCTGGACCGGCTCGCGGACCTGGAGTTGCTGCGGCCGTCGCTGGCCGATCCCGGTGTGCTGCGGCCGGTGCCGCCGGACCTCGCCCTCGACGCGCTGCTCGCCCGGCAGCAGGCCGAACTCGCGCGCAGGCAGCAGGAGATCGAGGAGAGCCGGATCGCGGTCGCGGGGCTGCTCGCCGACTACTCCTCGCTGCGCGCGGGCCGGAGCGGGGCCGGCGTCGAGCGCCTGACGGGGCTGGACGCGATCCGGGCCCGGCTGGAGGAACTGGCCCTGCGCGCCCGGCGGGAGGTGCTCGCCTTCGCGCCGGGCGGGGCGCAGACGGCGGAGAACCGGGCGGCCGGCCGGCCGCTGGCCGAGGCGGCGCTCGCGCGCGGGGTGCGGCTGCGGACCGTCTACCTGGACAGCGTCGCCAACGACCCCGGCAGCCGCGAGCACGCCGCCCGGCTGGCGGAGCGGGGCGCGCAGACCCGCACCGTGCCCTCGCTGCCCCTGCGGATGCACATCGTGGACCGCGAGGTGGCCGTCGTACCGCTGGACCCGGCGGATTCCTCCCAGGGGGCCGTGCTGATCCGGGAGGCCGGGGCGCTGGTGGGCTTCTGTGCGCTCTTCGACCAGGTGTGGGCCACCGCCAGCCCGCTGGGCGAGCGGCCGGTCCGCGCGGCCGACGGGCTCGCCCTGCCGCAGGAGGCGGCGTTGCTGCGGCTGCTCGCCGAGGGGCTGACCGACGAGGCGGCGGCCCGCAAGCTCGGGGTCTCGCTGCGCACCGAGCGCCGGATGATCACCGAGCTCTCCCACCGTCTGGGTGCCACCAGCCGGTTCCAGCTCGGGCAGCGCGCGGCGGAGCTGGGCCTGCTCTGAATGCGCGCCACGCACACGGCATTACGGAGAACGCGCCACGAAGAACGCACGACCAAGAGCGCCTGACACAAACGTGTCAGGCGCTTTTTGTGTCATAGGGAAACCCTGGTCCGGCCCCGCCGCGGCGTGCAGGATATTTCTCAGCAGCCGACGAGGCCGCTGAGAAAAGCAACAAGAATCCGCAGGGCCGTATAGGCCGGAACCAGGGGTGGGGAAATGCTGCTCAACGACTTCGGCTGGCAGTAGGACTCCGGCCTGGCGGGTCCCGGACCCGCCCGGCCGTTTCACCGGCCGCCTGAGGAGAGGCCGCGTAGGAGCCGAAAGGCCCGCGCCGCCTCCCGGGTGAAGCCGTTTCTCTCGGGCCGATCGGACCGGAAATCCGATCCGGCCGAATTCAAATACCTGCCGCCGATCCGGCGGAATCACATTCTTCGTGGAATTCCTGAAAGGGCACAGCCATGTCTTCTTCGCTCCGCAACAAGCTGGTCTCCCTCGCCGCTCTGACCGTTGCGGCCACCTCCGCGCTCGGCGCCGCGCCCGCCTCCGCGGCCGCCCCGTCGGTGGCCTCGATCGCCATGTCGCAGGTGGGGAACGACTGCAGTCCGTACAACTCCATGGGCGCCTGCTCGCACGCCTGGTGCGCCGACTTCGCCCGCTGGGTCTGGGGGCAGGCCGGCGCGGACAACACTTCGGTGCTCAACGCCGCCGCGGCCAGCTTCTACACGTACGGCAAGCAGTACGGCACCTTCCACACCACGGCCCCGCAGGTCGGTGACGCCGTCCTCTACGACAACGACGGGAGCGTCGCGGACGGCGAGGCGAACCACGTCAACCTCGTCGTGAAGGTCTCGGCCGACGGTACGAAGATCCAGACGGTGGGCGGCAACGAGAGCCGTGGCGTCCGCTACCGCGACTGGTTCGACTGGAAGACCAACACCAACCCGCTCAACGCCGGCCGGGTCATGGGCTTCATCAGCCCCAAGGGCGTCGTCGACACCACCGAGGCCGACGAGCCCGCCCCGGTCTCGGCCGTCGGCGACCTGACCGGCGACGGCAAGCCCGACCTGCTGGCCCGGGCCGACTCGGGCAGCGGCACGCTGTGGATCTACCCCGGCGCGGGCAACGGCCACTTCGGCGCCCGGATCGACAACGGCAGCTGGTCGGGCATGGAGCGCGTCTCCGGCGTCGGCGACGTGACGGGCGACGGCCGGGCGGACGTGGCGGCGGTGGAGAAGTCCACCGGCAAGCTGTGGATCTACCCCGGCCAGACCAACGGCCACCTCGGCGCCCGCGTCGACAACAGCGGCGGCTGGGGCGACATCCGCATCACCGGCAGCAAGGACCTCAACGGCGACGGCCGCGGCGACCTGCTGGCCGTCGAGGAGTCCACCGGCAAGCTCTGGATGTACCCGGGCCAGGCCAACGGCCACTTCGGGGCGCGCGTCCAGGCGGGCACCAGCTGGGACGAGATGACCCCGGTCGGTTCGGCCGGCGACCTCACCGGCGACGGCAGGAACGACGTGGCCGCCGTCGAGGACGCCACCGGCAAGCTCTTCGTCTACCCCGGCCTCGGCAACGGCCAGTTGGGCGCCCGCGTCCAGGCCGGTACCGGCGGCTGGGACGAGATGACCAGCATCTCCGGCGCGGGCGACTACACCGGCGACGGCAAGGACGACCTGATAGCCCGCGAGGGCAACGGCAAGCTCTGGATCTACCCCGGCCAGGACAACGGCCAGCTCGGTGCCCGGATCGACAACGGCGGCGGCTGGAACTTCACCGCCTGATCCGCGGACTCCCGCAGGGCGGCCCGCCGGATTCCCCCCCGGCGGGCCGCCCGCCCCCGCGCGCCTCTCTCCTCCCCCTCCCGCCCCGCGCCCCTCCACACCCTCCACACCCTTCACCGAAGGAACTCCCATGCCCAAGCGCGCCCTCGGCGCCGTCCTGACCGTCGCCGCCTTCGCAGCCGTGGTGTCCGCCCCGGCCGCCGACGCCGCGTCCGTCACCACCTGGGACAAGGTCGCCCAGTGTGAGGCCACCGGCAACTGGCAGGCCATCGACGCCTCCAACCGCTACTTCGGCGGACTCCAGTTCTCCCAGCCGACCTGGCGCGCCTACGGAGGCGAGGCGTACGCGGACCGCGCCGACCACGCCACCAAGAAGCAGCAGATCCTCATAGGCGAGAAGGTCCTGGCCGGCCAGGGCCAGGGCGCCTGGCCCAACTGCGGCTGGCGGTACGGCCTCGAGGCCGACCACGCCGACCCCTACCCCGAGGACGCGCCGCTCCCCGCCCCGGTCTCGGCCACCGGCGACCTGACCGGCGACGGCAGACCCGACCTGCTGGCCCGCGCCAACACCCCCGACGGCACCCTGTGGATCTATCCGGGCGCCGGTGGCGGGAAGTTCGGAAGCCGCGTCGACAACGGCAACTGGGCCGTGATGAACCAGGTCACCGCCCTCGGCGACGTCACCGGTGACGGCCGGGCGGACGTGGCGGCGGTGGAGAGGTCCACCGGCAAGCTGTGGATCTATCCCGGCCAGGCCGACGGCCACCTCGGCGCCCGCGTCGACAACAGCGGCGGCTGGGGCGCCCTGCGCGTCAGCGGCAGCCGGGACCTCGACGGCGACGGCCGCGGCGACCTCCTCGCCACCGACACCAGGAGCGGCGACCTCTACCTCTACCCGGGCCTCGGCACCGGCCACTTCGGCACCCGCCTGCAGATCGGCACCAACTGGGACGCCATGTCCGTCGCCTCGGGCGCGGGCGACCTCACCGGCGACGGCAGGGACGACGTCGTGGCCGTGGAGAGCGGCACCGGCAAGCTCTTCGTCTATCCCGGCCTCGGCGACGGCAGGCTCGGCCCCCGCGTCCAGGCCGGCACCGGCTGGCAGGTGATGACCAGCGTCTCGGGCGCCGGCGACCACACCGGGGACGGCAAGGACGACCTGGTCGCCCGCTCGGACGACGGGAAGCTGTGGGTCTACCCCGGCCAGGACGACGGCCGGCTGGGCACCAGGATCGACAACGGCGGCGGCTGGAACTTCAGCTGATGGCCCGCCTGCCCCAGGCCCTCGGCCTGCTCCTCGCCACGGTCCTGGCCGCCGCGGCCGTCCAGCCCGCGCTGGGCGGCCCGGCCGCGGCCGCCGACCGGGTCCCGGACGCCGCCACCGTCGCCGGACCGCTGCTCCCGGCCGACCCGTCCGGCTACCGCCTCTGGTACGACGACTCGCTCCGGGCCGACACCGCGGCCATGGAGGGCGCCCACCCCGGGCTCGCCCCGGTCCCGCTGGGCGCCGTACTCGACTCCGCGGACCGGCTCGGCCGGCCGCCGCAGTGCCCGGCCGCCGGCTACCTGGCCAAGGACGGCGTCTTCAACTCGGGTGCGGAAGGCTTCTGCTGGGACGCCGAGGACACGGCGACCGGCACCTTCACGCCCCAGGGCGTCACCACCGACGCCACCGCCTACGCCCCGGCCGGCAACCGCCGGATCGTCGCCGCCACCTGGTACAAGTCGGGCAACAGCCGGATCAGGCTGAGCCTCGCCGACACCACCGACCCGGCGCACGTGCGCTACCTCCACGCCCTGCTGGTGGTCCCCGGCGCCGGGAACTTCACCGCGCTCCAGGGCCACGGCGACGATCTGGTCTGGTACCGGAACCGGCTGTTCGTCGGCTTCGGAGAGGGCTTCCGGGTCTTCGACCTCAACCACATATGGAAGGTGGACGCCGCCGGTTCCGGCATGGGGAGGACCGCCGCCGGGGCCTTCGCCGCCGAGGGCTTCGGGTACGTCCTGCCCGCCGTCGGCACCTACTCCTACCGCTCCCCGGCCGGCTGCGGCACCACGCTGGCCACCCCCTCGCCCAACCCCTGCAACGCCGGTGCCTCCCTCGATCTCAGCGGAAACGTTCCCGCGATCGTCACCACCGAGGTCACCTCGCGCGCGGACCAGGGCTTCGTCGGGGTCGGCGGCAAGATCGTGCGCTGGCCCCTCGACCCCGCCACCGGACTGCTGCGCACCACCGCGGAGCCCGGCGGACCGGCGGTCCGGGCGAGCGCCGCGTACGCCTCGCCGATCGTCGGCGCCCAGGGCGTCGCGTCCCACGGCGGCACCTACCTGATCTCCGCGCCCTGCCCGGAGTACGTCGAGTACGTGCCCGGCGGACCCGCCGTGTCGCCCGTGAACAGCTGCGTCTACCGGGCACTGCCCGGCCAGCCGGTCCAGCTGTGGAAGCGGGCCTCGGTCCACCTCCAGAACCTGGCCTACGACCCGCAGCGCGACGCGCTCTGGCTCGCCAACGAGAACCCGGGCAACCGCGTGGTCTACCAGGTGCCCTGGCCGCGCTTCGCGGGCCCGCTGGCCTCCCTCACCGCGGCGGGCGACCTGACCGGCGACGGCCGGGCGGACCTGCTCTCCGTCGACGCGGCCGGGAAGCTGTGGCGCCACACGGGCGACGGCGCCGGCGGCTACACCACGGCCGTGGGCCTGGGCGGCGGCTGGGGCGGGTACCTCCGCCTCGCCGGCGGCCGGGACCTGACCGGCGACGGCCGGGCGGACCTGCTCGCCGTCGACGCCGACGGCCGGCTGTGGCGGTATCCGGGGGCCGGCGACGGCGGGTACGGCGCGCGGGTGGCCGGCTCCACGGGCTGGGGGGCCTACCCGGTCCTGCTCTCGCCGGGCGACCTGACCGGGGACGGGAAGGCGGACCTGCTCGCGGTCGACGCCGGCGGCCAGCTGTGGCGCTTCCCGGGCGACGGGTCCGGCGGCTTCGCCCCGCGGGTCGCGATGGGCGGCGGCTGGGACGCGTACTCCCAGCTGGTCGCTACCGGCGACCTGACCGGTGACGGCCGGCCCGACCTGCTCGCCGTCGACGCGGACGGGCAGTTGTGGCGCTACCCGGGGCTGGGCACCGGCGGCTTCGGCCCGCGGGTGGCCATGGGCGGCGGCTGGGACGCCTTCGACCTCATGGCCGGCGCCGGTGACCTCGACGCGGACGGCAAGCCGGACCTGCTGGTCCGCGAGCGTGCCGGGGACGGCCGGCTCTGGTCCTACCCGGGCACCGGCGCGGGCGGTTTCGGGGCCCGGTCGGCCTTCACCTTCTGAGGCGCGCACCGCACCAGGGCGCCGGGGCCCCGCCACACGGCGGGGCCCCGGCGGTTCCCCGCGTTCGCGTCAGCCGCCCAGGGTGGTCTGGGGGAGGGAGGTGTGGGCGGTGGGGGTGGTGTGGGTGTCGGTGTCGACGAGGTCGAGCATCAGGGGGTTGGGGCCGGCGGGGGCGCCGGCCAGGGCGCGCAGGCGGTAGCGGCGGGCCGAGACCGCCTCGCGCTTGAGGGGGGTGCCGCCCTTGACGGACTCGTACGGCAGGACGTCGTTGGCGATCCGCAGCCGGACGGACTGCCAGGCCTTGTCCGCCGGGTCCCAGCGTTCCAGGACGTACCCGGGCCCGGGGCCGCCGTCCGGCATGCCCTCCATCTGGAAGACGGGCGCCAGGTTCCGGTACGAGTGGGTGTTGCCGTTGCGCAGGGTGAGCGTGAACTCCTGCGCCGGGCCGCCGGGCTTCAGCAGCAGCTGGCCGCCCCGGGTCGACAACTTCATCGACAGGTAGGTCGGGGCGGGCGACCGGCGGCGGCTCTTCGACGGGCTCGGGTCGGGCGAGGCGTCGGAGTGGTGGCGCCGGCCGCTGGCGCCCGGTTCGGGCGTCCGCCCGGAGGGGCCGGAGCCGTGCGCGGAGCCGGTGTGGGTCTTGTCGTCCCACTCGTCGGAGTCGGCCACCGCGAAGACGTCACGCGAGCGGACGTTCAGCTCGCGCCACTGGTCGCGCT
>NZ_JBFBGK010000168.1:0-11146 GCF_040684615.1 Streptomyces sp. NPDC089919 | reverse complement strand
TTCTTGCGTTTCCGACTCTATCAGATCTTTCCGGACCCGATTTCCTCGGTGCTTTCCGGTTCCAGTCGCTTTCGCGGCTTTTCCCTTCCGGCGTTCACTACGTTAGCGGATTTCCCCTGCGGCTCATAATTGAGCCGGTGGAAGGGAATTCGGACATGCCGAATAGAACCCCGCCGGGGTGAATCGTAGGTAGTGGTTGGCCGCTCCGGACTGCCCGTCCCGGCCTCGATGAGGTCCGTTCCAAAAGCAGTGTCCGTTTCAAGCGGCTCGGGCTACGTTAGGCGGCCGGCCAGGTCGAGTCAAGTCGAGCGGCGGCGTGGCGCATGGGCCCGGTAGGGGCTGACGGTCGGGTCGTCGGCGCGCCAGAACCGCCATGGATGGTGGGCCCCGTCGCCGCCGACTCCGGTGCGCGGACCGCTGCGGACCAGGTCGGGCGGTACGGGGTCGCCCGTATGGAGGGACAGCGGGGAGTCGGGGCCGGCGCACAGGTCGGTGCCGTCCAGGGCCCGGGTGATGTCCAGGGCGGTGGCGAGGCGGGCCGGGCCCTTGGCCAGTTCCTTGTCGTTTCGGGCTGAAAGTCGACGTTTGCGGGCCAGGTCGGCGCCCTCGGTGATCTCGCCGGCGCGGAGCAGCACTCCGCTGGCGTAGCCCTCGGGGCCGCACACCAGGTTGAGGCTGAACCACATGCCGTAGATGAAGTAGACGTACGCGTGTCCGGGCGGGCCGAACATGGAGGCGTTCCGGGCGGTGCGGCCGCGGAAGGCGTGGGAGCCCGGGTCGCTCTCCCCGTCGTAGGCCTCGACCTCCGTGATGCGCAGGGCGAGGGGGCCGTCCTCCGTGCGGCGGACCAGCGTCCGGCCCAGCAGGTCCGGGGCCACGGAGAGGACCGGCCGGTCGTAGAAGGACCGGGGCAAAGGCGTACGGTCGGGGCGCGCGCTCATCCGTCCGAGCGTAGTGGACTCCCCATGGGGTGGAACCGGGCTCTAGGGTTCCGCGTTTGTAGAGGTCAGTGCTACGTCGTTCGGACGGCCGGCGTTCCAGCGTTCCAGTAACAAGGGGAGACAGAGACATGGGGTTCAAGAAGCTGCTCGCGGCCATGGGTGCCGGTGGCGCGTCGGTGGAGACCGTCCTGTCGGAGGTGAACGTCGTCCCGGGTGGTGTGGTCCAGGGCGAGGTGCGCATCCAGGGCGGCTCGGTCGCGCAGGCGATCGAGGGGCTGTCGGTGGGGCTGCAGGCCCGTGTCGAGGTCGAGACCAACGACGGCGAGTACAAGCAGGACGTCGAGTTCGCGAAGCTGCGGCTGGGCGGGGCCTTCGAGGTGCAGGCCGGCGCGGTGCACGCGGTGCCGTTCGGTCTGGAGATCCCGTGGGAGACGCCGATCACCCACTTCGCCGGGCACCAGCTGCACGGCATGAACATCGGTGTGACCACGGAGCTGGAGATCGCGCGCGCCGTGGACGCCGGTGACCTGGACCCGATCAACGTGCACCCGCTGCCGGCGCAGCAGGCGATCCTCGACGCCTTCGGGCAGCTGGGCTTCCGCTTCCGCAGTGCGGACATGGAGCGCGGTCACATCCGCGGCACGCGTCAGCGGCTGCCGTTCTACCAGGAGATCGAGTTCCTGCCGCCGTCGCAGTACCACGGTCTGAACCAGGTCGAGCTGAGCTTCGTCGCGGACGACCGGCAGATGGACGTGGTGCTGGAGATGGACAAGAAGGCGGGGCTCTTCACCGAGGGCAGCGACACCTTCCGCTCCTTCACCGTGGGCCTGCACGACTACCAGAACACCGACTGGGCGGCCTACCTGAACGAGTGGATCGCTTCGGTCGGTTCGAAGCGGAACTGGTTCTAGGCTCCTGCCCGTAAGGCCCTGCCCATAAGGCACACCGCGCGATCCGGAGGTTCACCTTGAGCGAGTTCAGCAGGCCGCCGCTGCCCCACCACTTCCACCCTGAGGTCGCCGCCTTCGAGGTGGTGAGCGAGGACCTGGAGCCGGGGGCGGAGCTGGGGCCGGCCCAGGTGCTCTCGGGCGGGAACCTGTCGCCGCAGCTGCGGTGGGAGGGTGCCCCCGAGGGCACGCAGAGCTACGCGGTGACCTGTTTCGACCCGGACGCGCCCACCGGCTCCGGGTTCTGGCACTGGGTGCTCTTCGACCTGCCGGCCTCGGTCACCGAGCTGCCGGCCGGGGCGGGCAGCGGCGACTTCAAGGGGCTGCCCGCGGGCGCGGTGCAGGTGCGCAACGACTACGGGTCGCGGGACTTCGGGGGTGCCGCGCCGCCGGCCGGCGAGCGGCACCGCTACGTGTTCACCGTCTACGCGGTGGACCAGGCGAAGCTGGGGCCGGACGCGGACGCCTCTCCCGCGGTGGTCGGATTCCACCTGCGCTTCCACGCGCTGGGGCGCGCACAGCTCGTCGCCGAGTACGAGGCGCCCGCTCAGGGTTGATCGTTCGCCGGTCGTTTGCCCGGTCCTGGTCTAAAGGTGGCCAGGACCGGGCATTTTTATTGCGTTGTCCCGCGTGGCACACCCGGCCAGAGTGGTTCGAGGCCTTGGGCGCCGAGGGGTGCGGGCCTGCACACGGGAGGTGGGCGAGATGCGGGACACGCTGGTGCTGAATGCGAGCTTCGAGCCGCTGTCTACGGTGACGCTGAACCGCGCGGTGGTTCTGGTGCTGCAGGACAAGGCCGTCGTCGAGCAGTCGCATCCGGAGCTGCTGGTGCGCGCGGCCGCGGTGGAGTTGCCGGTGCCCCGGGTGATCAGGCTCTGCCGGTACGTACGGGTGCCGTTCCGAAGACATGCTCCGTGGTCACGGCGGGGGGTGCTGGTGCGGGACCAGCACCGGTGCGCGTACTGCGGGCAGCGGGCGACCACGGTCGACCACGTGGTGCCCAAGGCGCAGGGCGGCGGGGACACCTGGCTGAACACCGTGGCCTCCTGCGCGGCGGACAACCACCGCAAGGCGGCCCGGACGCCGGAGGAGGCGGGGATGCCGTTGCTGCGGAAGCCGTTCGTGCCGACGCCGACGGACGCGATGCTGTTCTCGCTGGCGCCGGGGCCCCGGGCGGCGCTGCCGGACTGGCTGGCCCAGTCCGCGTAGCCGCCCGTCCGCTGATCGGCGTACCGAAAAGGCCCGTCCCGCTCTGCGGGGCGGGCCTTTCGCGCGGGTCAGCGCAGCAGGAGCTGGGCGATGGCGGCCAGGCCGACGGTGACGATCACGGCCCGCAGGGCGGCGGGCGGCAGCCGGCGGCCGACCTTGGCGCCGATCTGGCCGCCGAGGGTGGAGCCGAGGGCGATGAGCAGGACGGCGGTCCAGTCGAAGTCGGCGACGAACAGGAAGAAGACCGCCGCGATGCCGTTGACCAGGGCGGCGATGACGTTCTTGACGGCGTTGACGCGCTGGAGGTCGTCGTGCAGCAGGGTGCCCATCAGGCCGAGGTAGAGGACGCCCTGGGCGGCGCCGAAGTAGCCGCCGTACGCGCTGGCCAGGGTCATCCCGGCGAGCAGCGCGGGGCCGCCGTCCGGGTGTCCGGGATCGGTACCGGCGGCCTCCTGGCGGGCGCGCAGGGTGCGGGCGAGCTTCGGCTGGACGACGACGAGGACGAGGGCGAGCCCGATGAGGACGGGCACGATCGTGTCGAAGGAGTCGGAGGGCAGCAGGAGCAGGGCGCTCGCGCCGGCCAGGCCGCCGACGAGGGAGACCCCGCCGAGGCGGAGGATGCGGGCCCGCTGGCCGACGAGTTCCTTGCGGTAGCCGATGGCGCCGCTGATCGAACCGGGCACCAGGCCCAGGGTGTTGGAGACGTTGGCGGTGACCGGCGGCAGACCGGTGGCCAGCAGCACCGGGAAGGTGATGAGGGTGCCGGAGCCGACGATGGTGTTGATGGTGCCGGCGGCGATGCCGGCGGCGAGGACCGCGAGTGATTCCCAGATGGACAAGGCCATCCCCTTCACGTCAGTGTGTCGCCTCCCCGCCATGAAGGTCGGGGGGCCGTACTGATCATGCACGAAGGGGACGGCCCGGTCTCGGGTGGTACGGGGCTGCCGACGGTCGGTCAGGTGCGGGCGGCCGGCGGTCAGTCGAGCGGGGGCTGCTCGCGGCGGTCCGAAGCGCCGCCGTCCTTCTGGGGGTTGAAGCCGGAGCCGCCGGCCGGGCCGAAGTTGCCCATGGCGCCGCTGAGTCCCTTGAGGGCGTCGCCGATCTCGCTGGGCACGATCCAGAGCTTGTTGGCGTCGCCCTCGGCGATCTTGGGGAGCATCTGGAGGTACTGGTACGAGAGGAGCTTCTGGTCCGGGTCGCCGGCGTGGATGGCCTCGAAGACCGTGCGGACGGCCTGGGCCTCGCCCTCGGCGCGCAGTGCGGCGGCCTTGGCGTCACCCTCGGCGCGGAGGATGGAGGACTGCTTCTCGCCCTCGGCGCGCAGGATCTCGGACTGCCGGACACCTTCGGCCTGGAGGATGGCGGCGCGCTTGTCGCGGTCGGCGCGCATCTGCTTCTCCATCGAGTCCTGGATGGAGGTGGGCGGTTCGATGGCCTTGAGCTCGACGCGGTTGACGCGGATGCCCCACTTGCCGGTGGCCTCGTCGAGGACGCCGCGCAGGGCCGCGTTGATCTCCTCGCGGGAGGTCAGGGTCCGCTCCAGGTCCATGCCGCCGATGATGTTGCGGAGGGTGGTGACGGTCAGCTGCTCGATGGCCTGGATGTAGCTGGCCACTTCGTAGGTGGCGGCCCGGGCGTCGGTCACCTGGTAGTAGATGACCGTGTCGATGTTGACCACCAGGTTGTCCTGGGTGATGACCGGCTGGGGCGGGAAGGGGACGACCTGTTCACGGAGGTCGATGCGGTTGCGGATCGAGTCGATGAACGGGACGACGATGTTCAGACCCGCGTTCAGGGTGCGGGTGTAGCGGCCGAAGCGCTCGACGATGGCCGCGCTGGCCTGCGGGATGACCTGGATCGTCTTGACCAGCGCGATGAAGACCAGCACCACCAGAATGATCAGGACGATGATGATCGGTTGCATACGGCTCCCGTACCCCTTCTAGCTGCCTGTCCGGCCCCTGTGCTGCCCCGTAGGAGGGGAGTCTCGCAGACGGGGGGTCCGCGGGCACAAGGTTCGGTCACATGACGTCACATGACGACCGCGGTCGCGCCGTCGATCTCGACGACGTCGACCTGCTGGCCGGGTTCGAAACTGATGTCGGAGTCCAGGGTCCGGGCGGACCAGACCTCGCCGGCGAGTTTGATGCGTCCGCCGCCGGCGTCCACGCGCTCGAGCACCACGGCGGTCCGGCCGCGCAACGCGTCGATCCCGCTGGCGAATTGGGGGCTCTGCCGGCGGTGCCGGTTGGCGATGGGCCGGACCACGGCGATCAGGGCGACCGAGACGGCGACGAAGACGAGGACCTGGCCGACCGCGCCCATGCCGAGGGCGGCGCAGACGGCCGCGGCGACCGCGCCGACGGCCAGCATGCCGAACTCGGGCATCGCGGTGAGGACGAGCGGGATGCCCAGTCCGACCGCGCCGATGAGCCACCACACCCACGCGTCTATGTCCACGTGGTCATGGTAGGTCGGCGGGGCGCGGTCGGGACAGGGGACGTGCTCGCCCGGGAGGCGCCGCGGGTCAGCGCAGCGGCAGGCCCTGGGCGGTCCAGCGGTCGCCCTCGGTGCGCTCGACGACCAGCGGGAGGCCGAAGCAGAGGGAGAGGTTGCGGGAGGTGAGCTCGAGGTCGATGGGGCCGGCGGCGACGACCTTGCCCTGGCGGACCATGAGGACGTGGGTGAAGCCGGGGGCGATCTCCTCGACGTGGTGGGTGACCATCACCATGGAGGGCGCCAGCGGGTCGCGGGCGAGCCGGCCGAGGCGGCGGACCAGGTCCTCGCGGCCGCCGAGGTCGAGGCCGGCGGCGGGCTCGTCGAGGAGCAGCAGCTCGGGGTCGGTCATCAGGGCGCGGGCGATCAGGGTGCGCTTGCGCTCGCCCTCGGAGAGGGTGCCGAACTTCCGGTCGAGGTAGTCGGACATGCCGAGGCGGTCGAGGAAGGCGCGGGCGCGCTGCTCGTCGATCTCCTCGTAGTCCTCCTGCCAGCTGGCCGTCATGCCGTAGGCGGCGGTGAGGACGGTGTGCAGGACGGTCTGGCGCTTGGGCATCTTGTCGGCCATGGCGATGCCGGCGACGCCGATGCGGGGGCGCAGCTCGAAGACGTCGGAGCCGGGCTTGCCGAGGGTGCTGCCGAGGATGGTGGCGGTGCCCTTGGTGGGGTACAGGTAGCTCGAGGCGAGGTTGAGGAGGGTGGTCTTGCCGGCGCCGTTGGGGCCGAGGATCACCCAGCGCTCGCCCTCCTTGACCGACCAGGAGACCTGGTCCACCAGAGCCCGGCCCTCCCGGACCACGGATACGTCCTCCAGCTCCAGCACATCGCTCATGAGCGCGTTGTCTCCCATTGCAGTCTTGTTTGTCCCAGCCGCCGCCGCTCGGCGGGGCCCCCGGGGAAAACCTACGCCACTCGGGGGGAGGTCCGGGGACTCGGGCCTGTCGCCGGCCGGGTCCGTAGGGTGGGCGCATGCTTTCGGAACCACGTTCAGGGCGGCTGGCCGCCTGGGGGAACGCTTTGTTGGGCGGGTTCGCGTCTCCGGACGACGCCGTAGTGGCGATCGTCGGGGAGGACGCGGTGCACCGGGTGGAGGGGCTGCCGGGCGAGTCCGGTGCGGTGGGCCTCACGCTCGGGCTGGGGCGGCTGCGGGCGCTGGGGGTGACCGGGCTGCGGCTGGCGCTGCCGGCGCCGGGGCATCCGCTGGGGCTGAGCGGTCCGCCGGAGTTCAATGCGCGGGCGCTGGCCGCGGAGGAGGCCGTGGTCGCGGTGGGGGCGGCGGTGGGTCTGGTGCCGGAGGTGTCGGAGGCCGGGCCGGCGGGTGATGTGCACGTGGAGGTGGTCTGGCACTGCCTGCCGGTGCGCCAGGCGCCGCCGGCGGACGTGCCGTCGCTGGGCGAGGCCGAGCGGGAGCTGGCGGAGGCGCTGCGGGAGGCGACGGTGGTGCTGACCCGGCTGGACGTGGCGGCCTCCGGGCCGGCCGCGGCGGCGGCGCTGGACGCGTACCGGGCGCGCTCGGAGGCGACCGGGGAGGTGCTGGCGCCGGGGTATCCGGGGCGGGCGGTGCGGGTGCTGGAGCTGGCCCGGCGGATCGGTCTGATGATGGAGCTGGCCACGGGCGGGCACGGGGCCGCGGTGACGGCCTCGGAGATGGCGGCCCGGACGGAGGCGCTGCGGCCCGTGGAGCGGGTGGCCCGGCGCGCGCAGGTGGCGGCCTACAACGCGTACGTGGAGGAGCAGGAGCGGCGGCGGGGCTGAGGCCCGACGGGCGGAGCCCGGCGCAGCGGCCCGAAGCCCGCGAAGCGGTGCGAGGGTCGCAGAAGGAAGGGGCCAACGCGTACGTGGAGGAGCAGGAGCGGCGGCGGGGCTGAGGCCGTCCGGCCTGTCCTTCGTGGGTGCGCGTCGGCCCCGTACCTCGCTGGGGGTACGGGGCCGGCGGCGTGGGGGGTCTCCCGGCGGCGGGAGGGTCAGTTGTTGAGGCCCGAGTTGCCGAAGGCGCCGTTCAGGAGGCCGATCACGGTGGCGGTGTTGCCGACGGCGTTCACGGGCACGTGCAGGGGGACCTCGACCAGGTTGCCGGAGGCGACACCCGGGGAGTTCAGGGCCTGGCCGTCGGCCTGGGCGCCGCCGTGGGCGGCGGAGACGCCCGCGGCGGCGGCGACGAGGCCGCCCGCGATCATGGTGACGGCAGTGGCCTTCTTGATGTTCTTCACTTCTGGTGTCCTCACTGGGCTTCGCCGCGGCACGGCCGCCGCGGCACGCCATGGAGAACGGTCACCGGCCGGTCGGGATGCGCCATCCGGGCGACATCCACCCGACGGTATGAATCTCAGCTTGGAGCGTTACCTGCTCATCGCGGTCGGCCGCCGCCAGGAATCGGTCAGGAGGAATCGGTCAGCCCGTGTCGTACCGCCCACAGGGCGGCCTGGGTGCGGTCGGCGAGGTCCAGCTTCATCAGGATGTTCGAGACGTGCGTCTTGACCGTCTTCTCGGAGAGCACCAGGGCCCGGGCGATCTCGCGGTTGGAGCGGCCGTCGGCGATCAGGCCCAGCACCTCGCGCTCCCGCTCGGTGAGGCTGCTCCCGCCCCGGCCGCCGCCGGGGGCCTGCTCCTCCTGGGCGAGCAGGACGCCGGCCACCTCGGGCTGGAGCAGGACGTGACCGGCGTGGACCGAGCGGATCGCGCCGGCCAGCGCCTCGGGGTCGATGTCCTTGTAGACGTATCCCGCGGCGCCGGCGCGCAGGGCCGGGACGACGGTGCGCTGCTCGGTGAAGCTGGTGACGATCAGGACCCGGGCCGGGTTGCCGAGGGCGCGGAGCCGGCGCAGGGCCTCGACCCCGTCGGTGCCGGGCATCTTGATGTCCATGAGGACGACGTCGGGTGCCAGCTCCTCGGCGCGGGCGACGCCCTCCTCGCCGTCGGCGGCCTCGCCGACCACCTCGATGTCGTCCTGGACCTCGAGGAAGGTGCGCAGACCCCGGCGGACGACCTGGTGGTCGTCCACGAGCAGGACGCGGATGCGGGGACGGGGCGGCGCTTCAGCCACCGGGGACCTCCATGTCGATCGTGGTGCCCGTGCCGGGCGCCGAGTGCACGGTGAGGGTGCCGCCGACGCCGGCGGCCCGGTCCCGCATGGAGACCAGGCCGAGGTGCCGGCCGCCGCGGCGGACCGCCAGGGGGTCGAAGCCCCGGCCGTCGTCGGTGATGCGCAGCAGCGCCCCGGGGCCGCGGCGGCGGAGGGTGACCTCGACGCGGGCCGCGTCGGCGTGCCGCAGGGCGTTGTGCAGGGCTTCCTGGGAGACCCGGAGCAGGGCCTCCTCCTGTGCGGCGGGCAGGGCGCGGACCCCGTCGCAGCTGAAGGTGACGTGGGCGGAGTGGGCGCGGTCGAGCACCTGGATCTGGGTGCGCAGGGTGGCGACCAGTCCGTCCTCGTCGAGGGCGGCGGGGCGCAGCTCGATCACGGCGGCACGTAGTTCCTCGGTGGCCTCGGCGGCGAGGGCGGCGACCTGGTGGAGTTCGCCCTTGGCGCGGGCCGGGTCGCGGTCGACCAGCGCGGCGGCGGCCTGGGCGGTCAGGCGCAGCGAGAAGAGCTTCTGGCTGACCGCGTCGTGCAGCTCGTGGGCGAGGCGGGAGCGCTCCTCGGCGATGGTCAGCTCGCGGCTGCGCTCGTAGAGGCGGGCGTTGGTCAGGGCGATGGCGGCGTGCTGGGCGAGGATGCCGAGCAGTTCCTCGTCGTCCTCGGTGAAGGCGTTGCCGGCGGGCGGGCGGGGGCCGCGTTTGTTGGCGAGGAAGAGGGCGCCGAGGATGTCGTCGCCGTCGCGGATGGGCAGGCCCAGGAACTCGGTCATGTCGGGGTGGGCGGCGGGCCAGCCCTCGAAGCGGGGGTCGGTGCGGACGTCGGCCAGCCGCTGGGGGGTGGCCTCGTGGAGCATCGCGGCGAGGATGCCGTGCTGGCGGGGCAGCGGGCCGATGGCGCGCCACTGCTCCTCGCTGACGCCGTCGACGACGAACTGGGCGAAGCCGCCGTGGTCGTCGGGGACGCCGAGGGCGGCGTATTCGGCGTCGAGCAGTTCCCGGGCCGAGACCACGATGGTCTTGAGGACGTCGCGGACCTCCAGGTGGCGGCTCATCGCGAGCAGCGCGGTGCTGACGGCCGCGAGGCCGGTACGGGGTCCGTGGCTCATGGGCTCACCGTACCCGCGGGCGGATCTTCGCGGATCGGCCTGCGGACCCAGCGGTCGCAGGGCCTGCGACCTAGGGCTCAGGCCCCCTCTTATAGGGGACGTGGTCTCTCCCTTCTATAGGGGAGGGAGACGCGCCGGCCATGGGGAGGGAGCCGGGGGGACGGCCGCCGGTACCGCGGCGGTACGGAATCTCTACCTCTGGGACGAGTTCGTGAATGTACTTCTGCTACTCCAGGAGGATGGCGATTACATTCCGCATTGCGCGGGCAACGGATGGTGAGACTGTAACGTGCCTGATGTGAGCCCGCGCATAGGACGCATATCACTTACGAAGTGACCTAGTGGAGAGATAAAGGCGCCATCAGTGCTGCTCTGAGCAGTGCGAGGGGCGTAAATCCGGGACGGCCGGGGTGCCGTGATCCACTAAGCGGGATCGTACGTCACACCTTTGCCACAGGATTTTGCCGCCGCTAAGAATGGCTGCCGTCGCTCGGAGCTGCGGGTCCCACGGACCTGCGGCGCTTTCCCTGCGGCCCCCGCTATTCGAAGAGGTTGCCTGCATGTCTGCGTCCAACGCTCCCGGCCACAGTCGTCGTCTGACCAAGGCCCACAAGATGTCCTTCGCCGGTGTCGCCGTCCTCGGTGCCGCCGCCCTCGCCATCTCGCTGGTCCCCGCCGACGCCGACGGTGCCGAGAACACGGTCGCCGCCCCGGTCGCCTGGAGCACGACGGTGGACGCGACCCAGGCCAAGGCCGTCCAGGCCAGCCTCACCGCCCAGCACGCGGTCGTCGACAAGGCCATCAAGGCCGCGACGAAGGCCAAGGCGGAGGCCGACGCGAAGGCCAAGGCGAAGGCCGAGGCCGAGGCGAAGGCGAAGAAGGAGCGGGACGCGAAGAAGGCCGCCAGCCGGTCCGTCGTCCGCAAGCCCCTCTACGCGAACAACCTCGACGGCTGGATCCGCGAGGCGCTGGACATCATGAAGCGCGAGGGCATCCCCGGCACCTACAACGGGATCCACCGCAACATCATCCGCGAGTCCGGCGGCAACCCGCGCGCGATCAACAACTGGGACATCAACGCCCAGAACGGCATCCCGTCGAAGGGCCTGCTCCAGGTCATCCAGCCGACCTTCGCCGCGTACCACGTCAAGGGCACCAAGTTCGACCTGTACGACCCCGTCGCCAACATCGTCGCCGCCTGCAACTACGCGGCCGACCGGTACGGCTCGATGGACAACGTGAACAGCGCCTACTAGGCCCTCACGCACCGATCCCCCATGCGCCGCGGGGGGGGGGCGCGCCAGACCGGGGGCCCGCCGCCGCGGGGGTTAGCGTTGAAGGAACACCTGTAGACCACAAACCAAGAGCCAAA
>NZ_JBFBGK010000167.1:0-11253 GCF_040684615.1 Streptomyces sp. NPDC089919 | reverse complement strand
TCTCTGTCGCCCGCTCCTGCGCCCCCCCCCGGCCGGGGGGCGGGCCCCCCCCCGCCCCCCCGCGACCTGGTCGATGACCTTGGCGTGGTAGGTCTGCTGCGCCAGCACCTCGGCCGGGACGGTGGTGAGCGCCGCCGGTCCCGGCAGGCCCGGAGTCGCGCAGCCGGCCGCCCCGTTCTTGCCGTCGGAGGCCTGCCTCGCGGCCCCGGCGAGGAGGGTGACGGACCCGAGGCCGATCATGCCGACCACGGCCAAAACCGCCCCCACACAGCCCGCCTTGGCCATGAAGGGCGTGGCGGCGCGGGTGACGGCGGCCTGGGCGACGTCGCGGGCGTCCACGGCGGTCAGACCCCCAGCACTCGCGAGACGCGCCACCCGTCCACGGTGCGCATGACCTCCACCTGCACCGTGTCCGTGCGCCGGCTGCTCTCGTACCCGGTGACGTCCACGCTCGCCGTGACCGTGCGCCACACCTGCGCGGGGTTGTCCGGGGGCAGGTCCGGCCCGGCCGGGCGGACGGCGACGGAGCGCACGGTGGTGGACTCGCCGCGGCTGACCTGCCGCCCCCACCCCGGCGGGGTCGTCTCGGTCAGGTTGCGGGTCAACTCCGGTGTGGCCCACGGGGCCGCCCTTCGGGCGGCCGGTTTGTGGGTGCGGTCGGTCCAGGGGTCGCGGCTGAGGTAGGCGCGGGTCCAGGCCCCGGCGACGTCGTCGGGACCGGCAGCGGGCGCGAGGGAGGGCGCGGCCTCCGGCCGGCTCGGGGCGGCGGCCGGCGGGGCGGGCGGGGCTGCGGCCGGGGCGGGGCGGTTGTCCGCCGGCTGTGGGGCCTCGCTGTGGCGGGCGACGACGCCGAGGACCAGGACCACGAGCACGACCAGGAGCACGGCGGCGGGGCCGAGAGGTTGGCGGCGCAGCTCGGCGGTGGCGCCGGCCCGCCGGGTGCGGGCGGCTTGGCGTTGGGTGCGGCGCCACCGCCGCCGGGGCGTGCCCGGCGGCGGGCCGTCCTCGTCGGGGAGGGCTGCGAGTAAGGCCCGCCAGTCCGGGGGCGGGTCGCCCTGGGCGGGGTCGGGGGTGTGGTGGGGCATGGGTGCAGGGCTCCGTCAGCGCGGCGGCGGGGGGTAGCGGCGGCCGGGGCGCGGTGGCCTCGGCGGTGTCGGCGTCTGCGGCGTCCGTGGCGGCGGGGCCGCGGCGCGTGGGGCCCGCGCCCGCGGGGCCGGCGGTTGGGTGGCCGGACGGCCCCCGGGGGTGCGGGGGCGGACGGTGCGGGCCGCGGGCGGCAGGGCCGCCTCGGCGTCGCCCCGCGCCGGGTCCGGCTTCTCCAGCCGGCCTGAACCGGTACGCGGGCGGGCCGGTTTGGGCACGCTCGCCCCGGGTGGCAGGGGTGGGGTGTCGGTGGTGTCGGTCGCGGCGCGGCCGGCTCGGCGGCCGGCTGCGGCGACGGTGGCCCGGGGGCCGGTGCCGCCGGCTGCGGGTCCGCGGCCGGGACCGGTGCCGGGCCCTGGGCGTGGCGGGCGCCCGCCGGCCGGCGGCGGGGGCGGCGGTGTCGGACGCCGGACCGGCCGCGTCGGGCCGGCGGATGGCGGGTCGTCAGGCTGCGGGCCGTGCTCCTCGATCGCGTCGGCCAGCCGGCCCGCGCCGCGGCCGGCTGCGCGTCCTGCACGGCCGATGCCGCGCCCGGTCGCCCCGGCGGCGCGGGCGGCCTGCCGCCCTACCCCACGGGTGGCCATCGCGCCGAGCAACGCGCCCATCGACGCGGCCCCCGCGCCGGCCGCCCCGCCGCCGCCCACAATCGAGGTGAGCACCCCGCGGTATTTGAACGCGGCGATGGCGCCGGCGATGGACAGGGCGGAGGAGCCGAGCCACCCGTAGGTGGGCATGGCCATGGCCGTGACCATCTGGATCATCATCACGCCGCCCGCGGTCAGGGTGACGATGGCGGATTGCATGATGGTGCCCACCAGGGCGTCGAACCAGCGCATGCCCCACTGCCGGGGGCGGCCGGGGATCACCCACAGCGCCGCGAACAGCGGGCCCACGACCAGCAGGAACAGCGCGGCCATCATGGCCGCGATGCTCCCGAACAACAACGTGATCAACAGCAGGCCGAACAGGAGCGCCACCGGGACGGCGACCAGCAGCACTCCGGCGCGGGCCATCGGCCGGTGCCCCTCCCGCCAGGCCAACGACTCGTCCCCCACGTCGTCGTCCGTCACCTCTTCTTCGAGGTAGTCCTTCCTCTTGTCCATGTCGCTGCCGCGGTCCAGGACCTCCCGGCCATAACGCTGGCAGGCCGTCAACGACCCGAACTCGGCCAAGCACCACGGCTGGGCGACGTAGACGCGCCACACGGTGTCGGTGGCGCGGCGCACCACCCGGTCTTGGGCGTCCCCGGAGTAGCGGGTCGGGGTGGCCAGCGCGAAGGGGACCTTCTCGATGCCGCCGCCGGCCGAGCCGATACCGGCGTCGGTGGCGGTCATCGCGATGTCGGTCCCAAGCATGCGGCCCTGGTCCACCCCGTCCACCCACGTCTGCGGACTCTGGAGCAGGGTGGCTGCGGCCACCGCGGAGACCAGCACCCACGCCAAGTCCGAAAACCCCCCGCCGTCCCCCCGCTGTGAGCGCATGAACGCCACCAGGGCCCCGATCGCGAGGGCGGCCGGGAAGACACCGGCCATCACCGCGCCGGCGCTGCCGCTGATGGCCTCCGCGAGCGGCTTCTGTACCTCGGGCAGGTCGGTCATGCCGAAGGTCCAGCCGGCCAGCGTCGCGACGGCCGCGCCGATGGTGACCAGCAGCACCATCAACACGTCCGCGATGGTGTGCAGCACCGGGTCCAACACGTCGAACGTGTCGAAGTCCGTGTCCAGCCGCCACGTGAGCAGGTCCGGGTACGTCTCGAACATCGTCCCGTGCCCCTTGGGCACCGACGGCGACGGGAACAGGCCGCCCACCCCGATGGGGTCGATGGTGTCGGCGTGCGCGACACCGGCCGTCACCGCCCACGTGGTGAGCACGGCCAGGACCGGGATGGCCAGGCTGCGGCCCCTGGACAGACGCTTCATCCCCGGACCTCCCTCGACAGGGCGGCGGCGGCCGGGTCCGCGGCCCGAGTCAGCTCGGCGTCGGACACGTCCGAGCGCTGCTCCACCCACCACTTGCCGCCCTCGTCGGTCATCCGCAGCGCGGTCCGCGTCGTACGTGTCTCCTCGCCCGGCCACGTGACGGTGTGGGAGACGATCACGGCCCACCCCGCCGGGTGCGCGGCGGTGGCCGGAACCCGGGTCGGCGGCCGGTCCAGGAGCACCGGGCCGAGCGTCGGGCCTGCGGGCTCGGGGGACTCGGGGACCGGGTGCCGGCCGCGGCAGGCCGCCCGGCGCGGGGCCGCCATCAGGTCGCAGGCCGTCTTCCAGTCGTCGGCCACCGCGGCTTGCATGTAGGCGCGGGCCCGTTCTGCTGCCGCCGCGGCAGGGTCGGCGCCGGCACCGCCGGCACCGCCGGCACCGCCTCGGTCGTCGTCGGTGCAGCCGGCGGCCAGGACGGCGAGGAGGACCAGGCCCGCCGCTCCGGCCCGGCGTGTGCGGGTGGGGTGGGTGCGGGCGCTCATGCGGGGACTCCGTCCGGTGCGTCCGCGGCGGCCGGCTCCGCGGCGGCGCGGGGGGAGGTGTCGAGCAGGTCGCGCAGCTCGGCGGTGGGGATGTCCCATTGGACGGTGGCGGAGCCGAAGCGCCGGTCCCGCACGATCGAGTGGCCGTGTCGAATGTCGCCGGTCGGCTCGATACCGAGCGAGCGGATCAGCTCCCGCGTGTGCCGCCCCGGCGGCAGGTCCAGCAGCTCGGCGAGGGCGTCCTGCTGCGGGGCGGTGGTGAGCTGGAAGCCGACCACCGTCACCAGCTGCTCAACCACGCCCGGCAGGAGCATCAGACCGGTGGCGTCCTGAGTATCGAGATGCAGGTGCACGCCGAGAGCGCGGCCGACCCGAGCCACGTAGTCCAGGAAATGCCTCCCTTGCGGGGTGCCGGTCAGAACGTGCACCTCGGGGACGCAGACCACCTTGGGCAGCGTGCGCAGGTCCGGCCGGCCGGCCGTGACGATCCCGTACGCAAGGACGGAGTGCATCAGGGCGACGGAGAGGGCCTGGACGCTGGTCCAGCGCTCCCGCTCCTCCCCGATGGTGGGCAGGGACAGGCCCGGCATCTGCACGACCCACACCCCGGGCGCCGTCGACAGCGCCTCGGCCCCGGCTGCCGGGCGGCCCATGAACAGGGCGCCTTGCGGGGTCTGCGCCAACTCGTGCAGGGCCTCGCCGGTCTCGCGGGCCACCCGGTCCCCGGAGGCCCGCAGGTGCTCGATCACCTGCCACGTCCCCGGCACCGGCTCCGCGTCCAGCACCGCGTTGGTGGCGGCCTGCAGGGCCACTTCGGCGCCGGCTGCGCGCAGGTGCGCAGGGGTCACCAGGGAAAGTTGGGCGGGGACTTCGGCGCGGGCGGCGTCGCGGCCGGCCTCCGCAAGGAGCGGGATCAGGTCCGCGGTGCCAGCCATGGCCCGGGTCATCTGCACCAGCCGGGACGGCAGCCCGTAGCGCTCGGCGGCGCTCACCATGCCGCCCAGGTCCCCCTTGAAGTCAAGGGCGAGGCACCAGGCGCCGGCGAACGCTGCCTCGAGCCCGGCGCACATCATCGCGGTCGTTTTGCCGCGGCCGGAGCGGCCGACGTAGGCGGTGGTGGTCGCGTCCCGGCGATCCGCGGCCGGCGCCAGCCGCACCACCCCGGGCGTCGAGCCGGTCAGGAACCCGACGATCGGGCCTTCGTCGTCGCCGACCCGGGCACCGCCCCACCACCAGGCCCCCGCCATCGCCCGGGTATCGCGCACGTGGCCCAGGTCCGGCACCCGCACCCGGTCCCCCGCCCACGTCTCCAACCACAACGGGCGCTGCTCATCGGTGCCCACCTGCACCGTGATGCCCATGTCCCCGAAGTGCGCGACGGTCGCGTCGATGCGGGCGCGCAGGTCCTCCAGGCCCACCGTGCTGGTGACCACGAGCCGGGGGTGGTCGTGCACGAGGGAGGTCTCCTCGCGCTCCAGGTCCGCGCGCAGGTCCGCCATCGCCTCGCCAGCGTCGGTGATGACCTGACCGGGGTCCCCGATCGCGTGCGAGCGAGCGGAGCGGGTCTGCTCGCGCACGGACTTGGCGGTCTCGTCGGTGCGGGCGATGGCCTCGCGCTTGGGCAGCACCCGCAGCCGCACGGAGGCTTCCGGGCTGACCGGGACCAGCCGGCCCGTCACATCGTCGTCCTCCTGGTCCTCCTCGTCGTTGGGGGGCAGGTAGGAGATCTCCGCCAGCGTCCGCAGCCACTCCCCCGCCCCCGGCACGCTCATCCGCTCCGGGAACGTCGGCATGGTCAGCACCGCCACCCACGCACACACCTCGCCCCGGGCGTCGACCATCCGCAGGTGGTCCGGGTAGGGCAGCACCCGCCCGTGCGTCAGCGCGGCCAGCGCCGCCCCCGTCACCAGAGCCCGCCCGGCGACCGGGGCCGGGACACCGCGGTGCTGCTCACGGGTGACCATCCAGGCCAGCAACTCGACCGGGGCAGCCGTGCACCGCCACGGCGAGGACTCCAGCCGGCGCCCGATCCGCCGCGCCGCCGTGTGCCAGCCGGCCAGCTCCCGGCCGGGCACGCCCGCGGCCGCGGCGCCGGCCGCCTCCGCGGCGCGGCGGCCGGCCGTCGGCTTGCGGGGGCCGAGGCGGACGCCGAGCAGCACGTGACGGACCGGCAGCCCGATTTGGTCGAGGCGGGCGGCACGGTGCTCGGCCCACTCCTCCCACCGGCCGGCCCGGTAGAGCTCCGGGGCCTCGGCCCGGTAGTCGGCGGCCGAGTACGGCGACCACACCACCCGCAGGTGCACGTCCAGGCCCGCCAGCACGGACGTCAGCGTCGTCTCGGCGCGCTGCTGCTCCGCTTCCCGCTCCGCCTCCCCCATCAGGTCCGAGTTCGACGTCTCGCAGGTCCACCAGCCCCACGCCTCCCCGTCGGTCAGGACCAGGCCGTCAGCGATCCCCTCGTACCGCGGCGGCGGCGCCGACCGCTCCCCGCCCACCCCCAACAACGCCGAGACCTTCTCCAGCACCCTCACGTGCTCCGCCCCTTCGCCCGGCGACCGCCCGCGGCCGCGACCTTCACCATGTGGTCCGGGCCGTAGAGCCGGACCCTGTGCGCCAGCACCACCGCCGGCCCCGACGGCGGAACGTCCTCCGCACCTCCGGCACCGGCCAGCCGGCCCGCCAACCCCGCCCCCACCGCCCGCGTCAGGGCGGGCAGGTGGGCGGCCCACCGGGCCGGGCGCGGGATCCACTCCGACCGGTGCGCCACCACCCGCCCACCGCCGATCACCGGCCGATGCCCCGACACCTGGTACTGCGCAGCGATCACCCACCCCGCCAGCACCGTCCGCCGGTCACAGGCCTTCGACGGCTGCGCCCCCAGCACCGTGACGGCCAGCGGCGGCAGGAGGTAGAGCGTCAGCCAGTCCAGCCCTGGAAAACCCACCACCAGGAACGCAAGGCCGTCCCACACGCCGAACGCGAGCGTCGCCAAAAGCAGCATCCGACGGGAAATCCCCTGACCCAAATCCACCCCGAAAAGCTCGTGCTGCCGGGGCTCCAGGGTGAAATGGCCGGTGTATGTGATCCCGTGCCGCATCAAGAACTGATCACCTTTGCCAGATCCGTCACCAGCCCCTTAGCTTGGTCCGGAATCCACACGAACACGGCACAGAAGACAGCCCCACCCAGGAAAGAAATCTTCTTGCCGAAATCCTCGTTAAAGGAAAGCTGTAGCCCCTTGACCGCCAAAACAGCCAACAGCAAATTCCCACAGATCACCACTACGGTATGCGAGATTGCGGACCCATCAGTCACAGCGGCGAGAATTACCTCATGCACGGCATACACCTTTCTCTGAATATCTCGTCAGGCCAGGTCATCGCCGGAAATACCGGCCACCTGCCAACGCCCCGCGCGAGCACTTTCCACACGGGTGAGCTGAACCCGGTAGACCTGCTCGACCTGCCCCCCGCCCACGACCCACACCACCCGAGCCACCCCCCACCGGTCTGCACCCGCACCCGGGACGGCGTCCCAGCCCTGGACCGAGCCGAGCGTGACCCCGGCCGGCAGGGCCGGCAGCGACGTCCCCGGGGCCACCGCCGAGCCGGCCGCGCCCGCCGCCCACGCCCGGAAAAACTCCGTGACCGCGGCGCGGGTCTGCGTCGAAAACTCCAGGTCAGCGGGGCGGTCGGAGGCCTCGGGAGCGGTCGCAGGCTCCTCGGGGACGCCCAGCAGCGCAGGGGGTCCACTCACCGCCAGGCGTCCGCCGCCGGTCACCACCACCGGCACGTCCAGGGCCAGCCACCGGGCCGGCCCTGCTCCCGAGGTGACCTGGGCGTCCACGCGGACCCGGGCCCGGCCGGCGCGGCCGACGGTCACCGGGCCCGGCACCACCAGGCCCGCACTCTGGACGCCGTGCCCGTCCCATCCGAGCTGCGGGTCAACCCCGACGGCCAGGACCGCCGCCAGTTCGGCGGCGCGGTCGGCCGCACGCTCCTGGTCCCACGTCAGATAGGCCCGCGCCGCACGCACCGCCACCGCCCGCGCCGCATCCTCCGGGAACCCGGGCGTCGCCGGCTGTCCTGCCGCGGGCCGCACCTGCGGGGACGGAGCCGCATCCGGCACCAAGGCCGCCCGCGCGACGATCACCACGACCAGGCCGGCCACACCCCAAAACGCGACCTTGCGCAAGCGGCTGCCGGACTGCTCCGGAACCACCACCCACGGCGCCCCCGCACCACCAGCACCAGAACCCCCGGGGCCGCCACCCTCGGCGCCACCCGCCGTCTCGGCACCTCCCGCGGAATCAGCCGACGTCACCCACGGATTCACCGGCGCACCCGGCGCCTCCTCCTGCGACTTCTTTTTCCACATGCCGAAGAAACGATCTAACGCACCTTTTGATACGGCCACGACGGCAATTCCACTCTTTCGATAAAGCCCAGAAACAGCGCCTTAGATAAAGAATTCAGGTGCGGGTTTTCGCGTCCGCTTGCCAACGAGCTAGCCAATCCTTCAGTTCGTCCCGGGTGTAATACGTGACGCGCCCGTCCGGGGCCCCCTCCGGGAACGCGACACCCCTCTCCGCGCTGCGGCCCTTGTAGACCTTCGCCGTGCTGTGGGCCCACGGCAGGATGCCGGCCTCGCAGGCCTCCGCAAGGCTGAACAGCTCCACCGCTGGCCTCGACTCCGAGCCGGCCGCCCCTGTTACCCCGCCTGTTACCTCAGCCGTTACCCCGTCCCCTGTTACCGCCTCTGACCTGGGGCGACCCACCCCTACCCCCACAGTTGGGCGGAGGGTAACAGCACCTCCCCGCACGGGCTGGGCCGGACCGAATCGGCCGCCGGTCAGGAAGTCGGGGATGGCCAGCGCCTCAGCCCACGCACGGGTCTCCGCCGTGATCCAGGGAGCCGGCTCGCCCGCGTCGAACCACTCCGGGGCAGGTGGCACAGCATCGAGCCGCGCCCCTACCTGGGGGACGATGTAGGCGGGCTGGAATTCCCGAACCCACAGACCCTTCGTTTCCGGATCAATACGCCCGTCCGCGAAAACGCCCCGCCCTGGAACCGTTGTGTCCGGCGACACGACCGGCGTGGAGGCACCGAACGCCACTGCCCATGAAGGGGAATCGCAGTAGCCGAGCTGGGCCTTCCAGCCGATCTGCGCGCGCTCCATCGTCCCGCCGAAGTATCCGTTCGCCCACTGCTGCGCCCCCACACCGAACCGGTGATCGGCGGAGCGCCCTTGCAGGAGACCGATGGAAAACCATTCAGCGAACGGTGGGACGCCTTTTCCCTTCAGCTGGTATTTCCACCAGATCAGGGCCATTTTCATGAACGTGGGCAGCTCATCCGCCACCATAAGACGGGGTACAAGAATCTGCCGCAACGCCGGATCGCCATTTTTTCCGGCGGCGGCCTCGGCAGCCATCATCGACATGATGAATTCACCGAGGGCGGCCACGCATTCGGCCGGGGTTTTGTGGACCCGGACGCCGCTCTTCCCCTCGGCCTCGGTCATCGAATTTTGCTTAGTGTCGAGAATATCGACGAGCGCGCCGGTTTCACGGGCGTGCACCGCGCCGAGGTAGAGCACCGTCGATTTACCCGACCCCGTCAGACCGGCCACACCGAAATGAGGAGTGACGGATTTCGTGCGGATCAGAACGTCCTCCAGGTCGAAACCGCGGACCGCCTGACCGACATAGATCTCGTACCGGTCGCCGGTCGGCTTCCAGTCGACGGACCGGGGCAATTTCGGGACCTTCTTAGGCGGCTCTTTCCGCACCCATTCAGCGAACGGCGCCGAATCGGCGCGGTGCCACGTCTCCCCCCACTCACCCGGAAGCCGGTCGGTGACCGCCGCCGACAACGCGCGCTTGGCGGCCTCGCCACCGGGCCAGCCGGCGGGCAGGCGCACCACCACCCGGGCGCCGGGCACCGCGACATCCGCGGGCAGGTGCAGCCACTTCCCGCGCCGCTCCCGCTCCCCCACCCCGAGCACCGGCCGGGCCGCCCCCCACATCCCCGGTCCGTAGACCAGGGACGCCGAAGCCGGCCGCGGCCGCCACCACCCCCACACCGCCGGCCCCGTCACCACGGCCACCACCGCGGCGACGACCAAGACGCCGAGCACCACGGCCCCGGCCGGCCACCAGCCCCGCCACACCGCCACCGCGACGCCCGGCACCGCCAACCGCACCACCACCCGCGCCGCACCCGGCCAACACGACCACCGCCACACACCGGCACCGGCACCGACCACCGCCCAGGCCGAGGAAGCGCCCTTCACGAAGGCCGGGTCGACGTCGGCCGCCAGCTCGGCCGCGGTGCGCTCCCGCTCGACCGGAACCCCCGCGCACCACCAGGACGCCGACGACGCCGGATCCCCCGGCCGCAGGTCCCGACCCGTCAGGAACCGCGCCAGCAGCCCGTCACCGGGCCGGCTCGACGCGGGGGCGGTACCGCCGGGGCGACCCGCCCGGTCCTTCTGCCGCTGCTGCGCGAGCGCGCCGACCGCCGGGATGCCGACGACCACCGCCGCCAGCACCGCCCGTACCGGGTTCGCCGCCGCCCAGGTCCACAGGTCCCCGTACACCCCGCCCACACCCTCCCACCAGAGGACAGACCCGTCCTCACAGAGAGCAACGAAGATGCACGGCAGCAGAAACCCCCGGACGGCCAGGCATACGGGCGACACCAGGCCTGCGATGCCGCCCGGACCGTTGACATCCCCCGGCGGAAGGTTCCGTCACCGATTGCTGAGCGCTCTTCCACGCGAACACCACGTGCACGGACCTGAGGGGGATTAAGTTCGCTCGGGAGAGCGGTACCTGGCCTATGGGGAAGCTCGGCGAGGGGGTTCAAGGTGACAGCGCGCAGGGTGTTGACGGCGGTTGCGGTGGTATGCGCCCTACTGGTCGTAGGCTCGCTGATCGTTCTGGCGTTCGCGGATCTGAACAAGGCCGCCGACGTCGCCAGTGTGGTCGGCACCTGCGTGGGGGTGGTCGGCTTCGTCGTGTCGGTGTTCGCCCTGACCCGCACTCAGACCGCCGGGGCGCGGTCGGTGCAGGCCGGTGGTTCGATCGGCCGGGTCGTGACCGGCGACAAAAACCGTCTCGACGCGCCTGGCCCCGGTCCCGTTCCGGCTGCCGGCCCGGCCGGCCCTGGCCAAGGCGGCTCCCCGGCCGTCCCCGGGGAGCGCGGGGTCGCGGCCCGGGGGCACATCGGCGAAGCCGTCACCGGTGACGAGAACCAGCAGCCGTGACCCCCTTCGGACGCTCCAAGAGCGAGGACGGACCGGAGAAGGCACTGCCGGGCGAGCGCTCCTTGTCCGCCGGTGAGGACATCGTGCTCGGCGTCTCGGGCGACGGCAACGAGACCACGGTGGAGACCCTGGTCAACGGGAACCACAACTCGATCACCAAGCAGTACGTGTTACCGGCTGCCCGAAGTCAGGCGGTGTGGCCACATCAGGTGGGTGTGATCCCGACGCCGGCCCGGTCCTTCCAACACCGTGCGGAGGTGGAGCGACTGCGGACGGCCGTAGAAGGCGGCGGGACCGCGGTGCTCTCGCAGGTGCTGGTCGGGATGGGTGGGGTCGGCAAGACCCAGCTCGCCGCCGACTACGCCCGCGCCTCCTGGGA
>NZ_JBFBGK010000166.1:0-11517 GCF_040684615.1 Streptomyces sp. NPDC089919 | reverse complement strand
GGTGCATACCTGCGCTCCGCGCAGGTGCGCTCAAACGCCGGACGGGCTGGATTTCCAGCCCGTCCGGCGTTTGAGGACCGGGTCCGGGCAGAGCCCGGGGAACGGGCGAAGGGCGGGTCAGGGGCCAGCCCCGCAGGGCTCCGCTACGCGGCGGGAAGCCGGAGGGCGGCCAGGACCGGCAGGTGGTCAGTGGCGGCGACGAGGTCGCCGGGCGAAACGCCCGGCAGACCAAGCGGCACGCCACACCCCAGCACCTCCACCCCCTTCGTGGCGAAGACCGCGTCCAGCCGGCGGCCCGGCGCGACAGCCGGGAAGGTGTCCCCGGCGCCCCCCAGCGGGGCCACCGCAAAGGCGTCCTGCAAGGACCCCGCCAGCAACCCGAACGCCGCCCCCGAAGGCTCTTCGTTCACATCCGCCGCCAGCAGCCCGTGCGGCACCCCCAGCCCCCGCAGCGCGTCCAGCGCCGCCCCCGCCTGCGCGTACCGCTCCTCGCGCGCGAGCGACAGGTGCGTCGAGACCAGTCCGACCCGCGCGCCCCCGATCCGTACGACGGCCGTGGCCAGCCCCCGCCGGTGCAGCCCGGGGGTCAGCGGCAGGAGCACGTCCTCGGTGCGTTCCACGAAGACCCGCAGCGAGCACAGCAGCGCCGGGCCGGCCGCGGTCGCGCCGCCGCCGAGCACCACCAGGTCGGCCTTGGAGGCGAGCCGGGCCGCGTGCTTGCGCCAGCGGAAGAACCGCGGGGCCTCCTGGACGAAGACCAGGTCGGGGGCGCAGGCCCGGATCACCCGGGCCAGCGCGTCCTCGTCGTCGCGCAGGGAGCGAATGTTGTACGAGAGCACCCGGACCACCGCGGAACCGTCGTCCTCGGTACGGGAGTTGGGAAGATCAGTCATCGCCATGGCCCCCAACATAGGCAGTTGCCCGCCGCACCCCCAGGGGGCGCGACGGGCAACCGTCGTCGAGCGGGCCGGCTCAGCCCTGGCGGGCCAGGTCCGCCGCGCCGACCAGGCCGGCCTTGCCGCCGAGCTGGGCCGCGAGCACCTGGGCGTGCGGCCGCCACTGGCCGCCGATCAGCCAGCGCCGGAAGGACTTGCGGATCGGGTCGAGGACCAGCTCGCCCTCGTCGGAGACGCCGCCGCCGACGATGAAGGCCGAGGGGTCGAAGAGCGAGGCCAGGTCGGCCAGGCCCGCGCCGGCCCAGCGGGCCAGCTCGCGGAAGGAGTCCACGGCCACCGGGCAGCCCTGCCGGGCGGCCTGGCTGATGTGCTTGCCCTCGATGCCCTCGGGCGTGCCGTCGCCGAGGCCGAGCAGGATCTGGGCGTTCTCGGGGGTGGCGTTGGCGCGCTGCTTGGCGTACCGGACCAGGGCGCGGCCGGAGGCGTACTGCTCCCAGCAGCCCTGGCTGCCGCAGCCGCAGAGCAGGCCGTCCGGGACCACCCGGATGTGGCCGAACTCGGCGGCCACGCCGAAGCGGCCGCGGCGCAGCTTGTTGCCGATGATGATGCCGCCGCCCAGGCCGGTGCCCAGGGTGATGCAGATGACGTCCTCGTGGCCCTGGCCGGCGCCGAAGCGGTACTCGCCCCAGGCGGCGCAGTTCGCGTCGTTCTCGACGACCACGGGCAGGCCGATGCGCTGCTCGACCTTGTCCTTGAGCGGTTCGTGGCGCCAGTTGATGTTGGGGGCGAAGAGTACGGTGGCGCGCTTGTCGTCGACGTAGCCGGCCGCGCCGATGCCGACGGCCTCGACGGTGTGGCCCTTGCTGACCTCGGCCACGGCGGTGCAGATCGCCTCCGTGACGCCGTCCGCGGTCGGCGGGGTGGGCACCTTGTACTTCTCCAGGATGGTGCCCTCTTCGTCGACCACTCCGGCCGCGATCTTCGTGCCGCCGATGTCGACGCCGATGGTGAGTGCCATTAGTCCCTCGGTTTCCGGTCAAACCCCGCCACGGCCAACCGTACCCGAGCCCGCTGGGGGCTCAGTCGAGGTCGATGCGCTCCGAGGGGCCCGGGTCCTCGTCGCCGGGGTCCCGGCCGTCGGCCGGTCCGGCGGCGGTCGCGGGTCCCGGGGCGGCGCCCGGCTCCCTGGTCCAGCGGCGCTCGTGGCCGGTCACCGCGGAGCGGTAGGCGGCCAGCAGCTCGGTGCCGGCGGCGGCGAGGTGGTCGAAGACCTCGGGGTTGCGCTCGATCACCGGCTCGACGGCGGTCTTGGCCTGGTTGACGAACTGCCGTACGACCCCTTGGGCGGCCGTGCCGAGCAGCGGGTGGTCGAGTCCGGCGACCTTGTCGGCCACCGCCCCGACCAGCTTGAGCAGCTCCTCCGCGGCGCTGCCGGTGGCGCCGGGGTCCTCGGCGCGCCGGCGTTCCCGCTCGGCGGCGAGGTCTTCCGCGCAGGCCCGGGCCCAGGCGTCCTCGTCGGTGGGACGGTCGTTGGCCTCGCTCATGACGGACTCCTGCGGCTACGGCGGTGACACCTTCGACGGTACCGGACGGCGGCGGGGCGCCGAAGGCCGCTCAGCGGGCGGGCCAGAGGGCCGGGTCGGGGGTGAAGCGGACGGCCAGCTCGCCGTCGCGCAGGGCGGCCCCGGAGACGGTGCAGCGGCGCAGCGCGGAGGGCAGCGGAACGATCCTGCGGAAGGGCCCGGCGGCGAGCAGCAGCTCGTCCCCGCGCCGGACCAGGTCCAGGGCGTCCTTGGTGGCGCCGGGCAGCGGGATCCGCCAGACCAGGACGCCGTCCTCGGCGCGGCGGTCGGCCACCTCCCACTGCGGCCGGGCGGCGGGGCCGGGCCGGCCGACGGGCAGCCGGTCCAGGTCGCCGGGGCCGGCCGGGTCGTGTCCGAGGTGCGGCAGCTCGCGGACCGGCACCGCGGCGGCGGCCCATTCGGCCAGGCACTTGTCCTGCTGGGCGGCGAGGGCGGCCAGCCAGGTGTCGGCGCTGTCCCGGGGCAGCACGCGGTTGGCGGCCAGGCCCTCGACCGGCAGCCGGTGCAGGGCGAGGCCGAGCAGTCCGGTGCGGACGGCCCCGGTGGCGGCCGGGCCCGGTTCGGCGACGACCCGCACGGCCGTGCCGGGGTCCGCGATCACGGCCTCCACGGCCGCCAGCTCCTCGTCCCAGCGGGCCGCCGTCTCGTACAGCCACTGGGCGGGCATCGGCACCCCGGCCAGCTGGGCGAGTACCGGGCGCAGCGCGCGGGCGGCCTGCCGCTCGGCGGGCAGCAGCCGGCGCAGGTAGCGGCGCAGCTGGGCGGGGAGGGCGAGCAGGTCGACGGCCTCGCGCAGCGGCGGCAGGTCGACGACGACCAGGTCGTGGGCGCCGCCGGAGGCGGCCCGGCGCAGGGCGCGGAGCAGGGCGAACTGGCCGGCGCCGGGGACCGCGGTCAGCTCCTCGGCCTGCAGGGGGCGGGCGCCGAGCAGGTTGAGGACGGTGGTGCCGCGGGCCTGGAGGGTGACCAGTTCCTCGCGGAAGGTGGCGTCGGGGTCGACGGTCCGTACCGCGACGGTGGTGTCGGCACCGAGCAGTCCCTCGACCCTCTGCCGGGGCTCGGCGCTCACCAGCAGGACGCGGGTGCCGTCCGCGGCGGCAGCCCGCGCCGTGGCGGCGGCCACGGTCGTGCTGCCCGCCCCGCCGGGCCCGGTGATCAAAAGCGTGCGCATGCGTCTGCTCCGTTGGTGCCGTGTGCTGCGGGTGCCGTTGCCCTGCGGGGCCGGTCCCCTACCCGCCCTTCCACCGTTCCCCGGGCTCCGCCCGGACCCGCGCCTCAATCTCCCCCAGACTCCGTCTGGGGGGACCCCCGGGCGAGGCTGGATTTCCAGCCTCGCCGGCGAACCGTCAGGCGGACTCGACTCGCTTCTTCAGGCCGGCCAGGGCGCGGTCGATGATGACCTTCTCGGCCTTGCGCTTGATCATGCCGAGCATGGGGATCTTGACGTCCACGGTGAGGGAGTACGTGACCTCGGTGGCGCCCCCGTCCCGCGGCGCGAGCCGGTAGGAGCCGTCCAGCACCCGCAGCATCTGCGACTTGACCAGCGTCCAGCTGACCTCGTCGGTGCCGGTCCAGGTGTAGGCGAGGGTGTGGTCGTCCCTGATGGCGCCGGCATCCAGCAGGAGCCGGACCTGCTCGGCCCGCCCCGCGGCGTCGGTGGCCAGCACCTCGGCCTCCTTCACCTCGCCGGTCCACTCCGGGTAGCGGGCGAAGTCGGCGATCACGGCCATGACGGCGGCCGGGGTCGCCTCGATCGTGATGCTGGAGCTGGTGTGTTCCGCCATCGCTGCGGCTCCTCCAGAGGCTTGGTTAGGGAGAATGCGACGCGTGAAGGCTACCGCGCAGAACGCGGGTCACCACTCCAGGGCCCAGGGGCGCCCGGTGGACGCGAAGTGCCCGACGTTCACGCACTCGGTCGCGCCGATCCGCATCCGCTGCGCCAGCGGCTGGTGCACGTGCCCGAAGAGGGCGTACCGCGGCCGGGTGCGGTGGATGGCGTCCAGCAGGGCCCGGCTGCCCCGCTCGAAGCGGCGGGCGACGGTGTCGTAGCAGAGCTCGGGCACCTCCGGCGGGATGTGCGAGCAGAGCACGTCCACCTCGCCCAGGGCCTCGACCTTGGCGGCGTACTCCGCCACGTCCACTTCGTAGGGGGTGCGCATCGGCGAGGGCAGGCCGCCGCCGACGAAGCCGAACACCCGGCCGCCGATCTCGACCCGCTCGCCGTCCAGGACGGTGAGCCCGGGGCGGGCGTACTCGGGCCAGAGCCTGGGGATGTCCACGTTGCCGTAGGTGGCGTAGGTGGGGGCCGGGAAGGCCGCGAACATCTCGTCGTACTGGCGGCGGACCGCCTCCTCGATGACCTGCTCCCGGTCCAGGCCCGCCCACAGGCTCCGCCCGAAGGCGCTCGCTTCCGCGAACTTCTTCGCGGTCCGCAGCGCCACGATGCGGTCGGCGTTCGCCACGCCGAAGAGGTCGGGGAAGATGCCGCGCGAGTGGTCGGCGTAGTCGAGGAAGAGGACCAGGTCGCCGAGGCAGATCAGCGCGTCCGCGCCGTCGCCGGCCCGGGCGAGGGCCGCCGTGTTGCCGTGCACGTCGCTGACCACATGGACCCGGTTCCGCATCGTTTCCCCTCGCTCACGCATTCCGCTTCGCCCCTCTCCGGGGGCTCCGGACCGGCTTGATCCGCCCCCTGCGGGGCGCTGGTCACCACCCGTCCGGATCACCCTAGGACGGGCCGCCCGCAGCCGGGTAGAGGGCACCGGACCTGCGGTTACTTCCGAGTCGCAAACCGGGTGGACTACTGTCGGGGCGGTATGGCCGCATCATGTGACGCACGGAACATCTGGCCGGGACCCCCTATCGGGAACCCCCTACCGATGGGTAACGTCCGGTCGGTCCACATCGTGGCGATGGCGCCCAGAGGAGCAGCAGTCTTGCGCGAGTTCAGCCTTCCGGCCCTGTACGAGGTCCCGTCGGACGGGAACCTCACGGATCTCATCCGCCGCAATGCCGCTCAGCATCCCGACACCGCCGTGATGAGCCGCAAGGTCGGCGGCGCGTGGCAGGACGTCACGGCCACCGCCTTCCTCGCCGAGGTGCGCGCGGTCGCCAAGGGCCTGATCGCCGCCGGTGTGCAGCCGGGCGACCGGGTCGCCCTGATCTCCCGCACCCGCTACGAGTGGGTGCTGGTCGACTTCGCGATCTGGACCGCCGGCGCCGTCACCGTCCCGGTGTACGAGACCAGCTCCCCCGAGCAGATCCAGTGGATCCTCGGCGACTCCGGCGCCACGGCCGTGGTGACCGAGAGCCCCGGCCACTCCGAGGCCGTCGCCGGGCTCCGCGACCGGCTCCCCGAGCTGCGGCACGTCTGGGAGCTCGAGGCCGGCGGCATCGAGGAGCTGCGCACCGCGGGCGCGGGCGTCTCCGACGAGCTGGTCGACGAGCGCACCTCGCTGGCGGGCGCCGACGACATCGCCACCATCGTCTACACCTCGGGCACCACCGGCCGCCCCAAGGGCTGCGTACTCACCCACCGCAACTTCTTCGCGGAGTGCGGCAACGTGGTCGAGCGCCTGAAGCCGCTCTTCCGCACCGGCGAGTGCTCGGTGCTGCTCTTCCTCCCGGCGGCCCACGTCTTCGGCCGGCTGGTGGAGGTGGCCTCCGTCCTGGCGCCGATCCGGCTGGGCTGCGTACCGGACATCAAGAACCTCACCGACGAGCTGGCGAGCTTCCGGCCGACGCTGATCCTGGGCGTGCCCCGGGTCTTCGAGAAGGTCTACAACTCCGCCCGGGCCAAGGCGCAGGCCGACGGCAAGGGCAAGATCTTCGACGCGGCGGCGGACACCGCGATCGCCTACAGCCGCGCGCTGGACGCCCCGGGCGGCCCGTCCTTCGGCCTCCGGATGAAGCACAAGCTCTTCACCAAACTGGTCTACAGCAAGCTGCACACGGTCCTCGGCGGCCGCGGCGAGTACGCGATCTCGGGCGGCGCGCCGCTGGGCGAGCGGCTGGGCCACTTCTTCCGCGGCATCGGCTTCAACGTCCTGGAGGGCTACGGCCTGACCGAGTCCTGCGCGGCCACCGCCTTCAACCCGTGGGACCGCCAGAAGATCGGTACGGTCGGCCAGCCGCTGCCGGGTTCCGTGGTGCGGATCGCGGACGACGGCGAGGTGCTGCTGCACGGCGAGCACGTCTTCCGCGAGTACTGGAAGAACGAGAGCGCCACCGCGGAGGCGCTGACCGACGGCTGGTTCCACACCGGCGACGTCGGCACCCTCGACGAGGACGGCTACCTGACCATCACCGGGCGCAAGAAGGAGCTGATCGTCACCGCGGGCGGCAAGAACGTCGCCCCCGCGGTGATCGAGGACCGCATCCGGGCGCACGCCCTGGTCGCGGAGTGCATGGTGGTGGGCGACGGCCGGCCGTTCGTCGGCGCGCTGGTCACCGTCGACGAGGAGTTCCTGGGCCGCTGGTGCCAGGAGAACGGCAAGCCGGCCGGCTCCACGGCCGCGTCGCTGCGCGAGGACGCGGACCTGAACGCGGCGGTGCAGAAGGCCGTCGACGACGGCAACGCGGCCGTCTCCAAGGCGGAATCGGTGCGGAAATTCCGCATTCTGCCCTCCCAGTTCACGGAGGAGTCGGGGCACATCACGCCCTCGCTGAAGCTCAAGCGCAATGTCGTGGCGAAGGACTTCGCCGACGAGATCGAGGCGCTCTACCGGGGCTGACCGCGAGCGGTCGGCTCCCCCCGGTGGCCCGTGTCCGGTCCGGGGCCCGCTAGCGCGGGTCCTCGGCCAGGATGCGGGCCATGTTGCGTTCGGCCAGGGCGGTGATGGTGACGAAGGGGTTGACCCCGAGGGAGCCGGGGACCAGCGAGCCGTCCATCACGTACAGGCCCGGGTAGCCCTTGGCGCGGCCCCAGTTGTCGGTGGCCTGGCCCAGGACGCAGCCGCCCAGCGGGTGGTAGGTGAAGTTGTCGGCGAAGGCCTTGTTGTCGCCGAAGAGGTCGTAGCGGTACATGGTGAAGTTCGCGCAGTTGACCCGGTCGAAGAGCTTCTTGGCCGCCGCGACCGAGGGCTGGTTCTGGCTGAGGTGCCAGTTGAGGCGGGCCGAGTCGGTGGCCGCGTCGTAGCTGAAGGTGCCGCGCTCGGGGTTCTTGGTGATGGCCAGGTACATGCTGACCCAGTGCTCGATGCCCATGGGCAGCGGGGCGATCTCCGCGAAGACCGGGTTGGCGGCGTTGTCCCAGTCGTCGATGCCCATGGCCGGCATGGTGGACTGGTTGGCGCCGACGGTGTCCCACAGGTGGTTGGCGCGGGCGGTCATCACGTTGCCGTTGTGGCCCCAGTTGGTGCCGACGGCCGGGCTGAGGCCGGGCAGCGCGCCGGTCTCGCGGGCGCGCAGCAGGATCTCGGTGGTGCCGAGGCTGCCGGCCCCGAGGAAGAGCTGCCTGCAGGCCAGTTCACGGGTCTCGACCACCGCGCCGGTCAGGTCGATCCGGCGCAGCGTGAGCACGTACGTGCCGTCCGGCTCGCGGCGGACCGCGACCACCCGCTGAAGGGTCTCGATGGTGACGTTGCCGGTGCCGAGGGCGGCGGCGAGGTAGGTCTTGTCGACGCTCTTCTTGCCCTGGTTGTTGCCGTAGATGACCTCGCCGGCCAGGGCGGACTTCTGGGCCGTGCCGGCCGCCTCGCGCTTCATGTACTCGAAGTCGTAGACGTTGGGCACGAAGACGGTCTTCAGGCCGGTGTTCTGGGCGTGCTTGCGGGAGACCCGGGCGAAGCGGTACCACTCGGTCGACTCGAACCAGGCCGGGTCGATCTCGTTCACGCCGAGCATCTGGCGGGCCCGCGGGTAGTACGTGCCGTACATCTCGTCGGCGTCGACGGTGGGCAGCACCTCGGTGAAGTACGAGCGGCGGGGCGTGGGCGCCATGCCGCCGTTGACCAGCGACCCGCCGCCCACGCCCCGGCCGACGTAGACCGACATGTCGCCGTAGTTGACCCGGTCCAGGACGCCCGGGTACGGGGTGATGGCGCGGTTGACCACGTCCAGCCAGAGGAAGCTGGCGAGCGGGGCCTCGGTGCGGTTGCGGAACCACATGGAGCGCTGGTCGGGGGCGGTGGTGGAGGGGAAGACCTTGCCGTCGGGGCCGGCCGTGTCCCAGAGCCGGCCCATCTCGACGACCACGGTCCGCACCCCGGCCTGCCCGAGCCGCAGCGCGGCCACCGCGGCGCCGTAGCCGGAACCGACGACCACGGCGGGGGCGTAGTCGGTGGCGGCGGGCTCGGCGGCGGCCGCCGACGCCAGCCCGATCCGGGTGAAACCGAGCGCGGCGGCGGTCTGGAGGGCGCCGAGACCGAGGAGGTGACGGCGCGTCAGATTAGGTGTCATGGCCGCATCATGGGCGGAATTCGGCCGTCCGCCCATACGTGGTGTTGACAGAAATCTGAGTAACAGTCAGCTCCGCCGCCGCCGGGGCCCCGCCGGCCCTTGAGGCGCGGGCCCCGGGGCGGAGCCCCGAAACCCGGGGCCCGCCCACCCCTTGTGCCGCGTTGGGCCGGGCCCAGGCAAGGGGTCAGAGGAGGGTGCGGAGGGATTCTGCGAGGAGGTCCCAGCGCCACTTCTCTTCGACCCAGGCGCGGCCGCGTTCGCCCATGCGGGAGCGGAGCTGCGGGTCCTGGAGGAGGGTGGTGATGCGGTCGGCGCACTCGCGGGGGTCCTCGCCCCGGACCACCCAGCCGGTCTCGCCGTCCAGCACCGCGTCCGGCGCGCCCCCCGAGTCACCGGCCACCACCGGCAGCCCGGTGGCCGAAGCCTCCAGGTACACGATGCCCAGCCCCTCGACGTCCAGCCCGCCCCGCCGCGTCCGGCAGGGCATCGCGAAGACGTCCCCGGCGCCGTAGTGGGCCGGCAGCTCGGCCCACGGCACCGCGCCGGTGAACCGCACCGAGTCCCCGACCCCGCTCGCGCCGGCCAGCTTCCGCAGCTCCGCCTCGTATGGCCCGCCGCCCACGATCAGCAGGACCGCGTCCGGCACCCGCGCCAGGATCGACGGCATGGCCCGGATCAGGGTGTCCTGCCCCTTGCGCGGCACCAGCCGCGAGACGCACACCACCACCGGCCGGTCCGCCAGCCCGAGCCGGGCCCGGACCTCGGCGCCCCCGGAGCCGGGGTGGAAGGTCTTCTCGTCCACCCCCGGCGGCAGCTGCACCATCCGGCCGGCCGCCGCGGGGGTCAGCGCGGACGCGATCCGCGAGCGGGTGTACTCGCCCAAGTAGGTGATCGTGTCGGTGCCCTCACCGATCCGCCGCAGCAACTGCCGCGCGGCCGGCAGCTGGGCCCAGCCGGCCTCGTGGCCGTGCGTGGTGGCCACCAGCCGCTTCGCCCCGGCCCGCCGCAGCGCCGGGGCCATCAGGCCCAGCGGGGCCGCCGCGCCGAACCACACCGACTCGCAGCCGTGTTCGCGCAGCAGCCCGGCGGCCCGGCGGGTCACCCGGGGCGTGGGCAGCAGCATCGTGGTCCGGTCCCGCACGACCGTGAAGGGCTGCTCGGCGTCGAAGGCGGCGGTGGCCGCCCGGCCCTCCGCACTGTGCTTCCAGGTGGAGGCGTAGACGACGATCCGCTCCGGGTCCAGCCGCAGCGCCATGTTGTGCAGGAACGCCTGGATGCCGCCGGGACGGGGCGGGAAGTCATTGGTCACGATCAGGGTCTTGTGCATCGTCAGCGACAGTACCGAACGGCCGTGGCGAATGGCTCCGGGGCCCGGCGGCACGGCATCATGGCGCGATGCTCTTGACCGCCTGGACGGCCACCAGGGCCCTGCTGCTGCTCTGCGTCCTGCGGGTGCTGGTGCTGCCCGGTCCGGACGTGACCACCGACGTGTCCGTCATCTACCAGGGCTGGTACCAGGTACTGCGCACCGGGACGTTCCCGCTGGACGACGTCACCTGGCAGTACCCGCCGGGCGCCGCGCTGCCGGTGCTCTCCCCCGCGCTGCTGCCGTTCCTGCCGTACGCCACCGCCTTCTTCGTCCTGGCGCTGGTCACGGACGCGGTGGTGACCTGGCTGCTGGTACGGGCCGGGCGGCGGCCGGGCCGGCGGCTGGCCGGGGCCTGGGCGTGGGTGGCCGGGCTGCCGCTGCTGGGGCCGACCCCGTACGCCCGGTACGACCTGATGGTGACGGCGGTGGCGGTGGCGGCGCTGCTGGTGCCCCGGCTGCGCGGGCCGCTGATCGGGCTGGGCGCGGTGCTCAAGGTGTGGCCGGCGCTGCTGCTGGCCGGGGTGCGGGACCGGGCGGCCTGGGTCTCGGCGGGGGTCTCCGCGGCGGGCCTGCTGGCCGCGTTCACCGTGCTGATGCCGGGGGCGCTGGCCTTCCTGGCCTTCCAGCGCGACCGGGGCACGGAGGTGGAGTCGCTGGGCGCGCTGGTCTTCCACGTGGCCCGGCACTTCGGCTGGCCGGGGGCGGTGCTGATGAACTACGGCTCCGTGGAGTTCATGGGCCCGTACGTGCCGCTGGTCAGCCGGGCCGCGCTGGCGCTGTCCCTGGGGGCCTTCGCGTGGCTGCTGGTGTGGCGGGCCCGGGCCCGGGCCTTCGGGCCGCACACGGTGGCGGACGCGGCCTTCGCGGCGGTGCTGCTCTTCACCACCACGAGCCGGGTGCTCTCCCCGCAGTACCTGGTGTGGCTGGTGGGGCTGGGGGCGGTCTGCCTGTCCCTGCGGTCCTCGCGGATAGGGGTGCCGGTGCGGGTGGTGCTGGGGGCGGCCGCGGTGACCTTCGCGGAGTTCCCGCTGGGCTTTTCGCACGTGGTGCGCAGTGACGGCCTGGGCCTCGGCCTGCTGTTGCTGCGCAACGGCCTGCTGGTGGCGGCCACCGTGCTGGCCTGCCGGGCCCTGTGGCGGGACACGGTCCCCGCCCCCCTGGGCCGCCGCACCCCGTCCCGCGTCTGACCCGTGCCGCTGCGCGGCGCTCGCCCCAGCGCCGGCGGGGCTGGGGTTTGAGGCCCCCCCGCGGAGGGGGGGGGGGGCGGCCCCCC
>NZ_JBFBGK010000165.1:0-12032 GCF_040684615.1 Streptomyces sp. NPDC089919 | reverse complement strand
ACGTTCTTGGCCACCCAGCGCATCGCGTACGCGGCACTGCGGTCCACCTTCGACGGGTCCTTGCCCGAGAACGCGCCACCACCGTGACGGGCCATCCCGCCGTACGTGTCGATGATGATCTTGCGACCCGTCAGACCCGCATCACCCATCGGACCGCCGATCTCGAACCGGCCGGTCGGGTTGACCAGCAGCCGGTAGCCGTCGGTGTCCAGCTTGATGCCGTCCGCCGCGAGGCCGGCCAGCACGTGCTCGACCACGTGCTCCCGGACGTCGGGGGCGAGCAGGGCGTCGAGGTCGACGTCCGGGGCGTGCTGCGAGGAGACCACGACCGTGTCGAGCCGGACCGGCCGGTCGCCGTCGTACTCGACGGTGACCTGGGTCTTGCCGTCCGGGCGCAGGTATCCGAGGGTGCCGTTCTTGCGGACTTCGGAGAGGCGGCGCGAGAGGCGGTGGGCCAGCTCGATCGGCAGCGGCATCAGGTTCGGCGTCTCGCTGCACGCGTAGCCGAACATCAGGCCCTGGTCGCCCGCGCCCTGCCGGTCGAGCTCGTCGCCCTCCGCACCGGCGGCGGCGCCCTCGACCCGCTGCTCGTAGGCGGTGTCCACGCCCTGCGCGATGTCCGGGGACTGCGCGCCGATGGACACCGACACGCCGCAGGAGGCGCCGTCGAAGCCCTTCTTCGAGGAGTCGTAGCCGATCTCCAGGACCGTGTCGCGCACCAGCGCGGCAACCGGGGCGTAGGCCCGGGTGGTCACCTCCCCGGCCACGTGCACCTGGCCGGTGGTGATCAGGGTCTCGACCGCGACCCGGGAGGCGGGGTCCTCGGTGAGGAGCGCGTCGAGGATCGTGTCGCTGATCCGGTCGGCGATCTTGTCGGGATGGCCCTCGGTGACGGACTCCGAGGTGAACAGGCGGCGGGACATGGCAAGTGGCCTTCGGTGCGTGGGCGTACAGGGACCGGCGCGGACGTACGGGCGTACCGCGCCGGGGTGGTGCGGGAGCGTCAGGCGGGCTGCCCGAGCAGCCGGAGCAGGCCGGCCGCGGACTCGTGGGTGCCGGCGTCGAACGCCTTGAGGTAGCCCAGGCGCTCCTCCAGGACGCAGCCCCGGGAGACCTTGGCCTGCTCGGTGGCCACCGCGTAGTCGAGGGTGGTGGCGCCGGTGCGGCCGGCGTGCTCGACCGGCTCGTAGAAGCACAGGGCGAAGTAGAGCGGCAGCTTGCCCAGCCAGTCGTAGTCGTACCCGGTCTGGCGGACGTACAGCCGGTCCCCCCGGCGCACGACGAGGGAGAAGCCGCGCAGCACGCCGTCGGCGTCCCGGGCGGCGATCACCTCGGCGGCCGCGCCGCAATGGCGGGCGTGCAGTTCCAGGTTCCGGGTCATCCCCTCGGCGGTGTACCGGTGCCCGTACTTGCCGCCGTGCTGGAGCAGCAGCGGGACCAGCTCGGCCGTCAGCGGGCCGGTCAGCGGTTCGACCGTGAACCGCAGCCCGGCCGCCTCCAGTTGGCGCCGCTCGTAGCGCACCTTGCGCCGCCGGTCGGGGGCGATCAGCTCCAGGTAGGCGTCGAAACCCGGCCCTGGCAGCCGCATGGTCGAGTAGTTGGCGGTCGGGAACTCCAGGTAGCCGCGGGCGCGCAGGGTCTCGCGCAGGGCGGTGTCCCCGGCCCCGGCGAAGAGGAAGGCGACGCTGGCCACCCCGCCGTCGCGGGCGTCCGCCTCGACGGCGGCGACCAGCTCCCCGACCCGCTGCCGGCGCCGGTCCGCGTCGAGTCCGGGGGCGCTGGGCACGGCGGTGTTCGGCACCCGCCGGCCGCCGCACAGGTAGGTCGGCAGCAGCGCGTCCAGGGCCGCCTCCGCCTGTCGGCCGACCTCGACGCCGTGCCGCTCCGCGAGCATCCGCAGCGTGCGGTCCACCCGCATGAAGGGCCAGGGCTCGGAGGCCGCGTCGAGCGGGTAGCAGGACAGCCCGGCCTCGGCCGCGCCGTCGTCCGTGCCGGCCAGGTAGTACACGGGCGGCAGGTTGGTCTGCTCGCTCTCCAGCTCCAGCCAGCCCGGGGAGCGGAACAGGTCGTCGGGGTCCAGGACCGCGTCCCAGCCGGCCTTGCGGGCCGTCTCGACGCTGTCCGCCGTCCACACGCTCATACGCCGGCCGCCTCGGGGTCGTGGTCCGGTACGAGGACCCCGGCGACCAGCGCCTGGACCTCGTCGCGGACGTCCGTCAGGTAGAAGTGCCCGCCCTCGTGGACGCGTACCGTGCAGCCGGCGGCCGTGAGCTCGCCCCAGCCGGCCAGGCAGTCGGCCGGCACCAGGGCGTCCTCGCTGCCGCCCAGTGCGGTGACCGGGCAGGCCAGTTGCGGGCGCCCGGTCCAGCGGTAGTGCTCGTACGCGGCGAAGTCGGCGCGCATGGCCGGCAGCATCAGCCGCATCAGCCGCGGGTCCTGGAAGACGCTGTCGGGGATGCCCGCGTAGGCGCGCCGCACCTCCGCCAGGAACTCGTCGTCGGGCAGGTGCGAGACGGGCGGCTCCTCGACGAGCCGGTGCGCCGGCGGCGCCGCCGACACGAACAGGTGCCGCGGGGGCGCGGCCAGCAGGGGCGCGGCCTCGTACGCGACGATCGCGCCCATGCTGTGCCCGAAGAGCGCGAAGGGCAGGTCCAGCAGGGGCGCCGCCTCGGCCGCGAACCGCCGGGCGATCGCGCCGATGTCGTCCAGCGGCGGCTCGGTCAGCCGGGCCTCCCGGCCCGGCAGGTGCACCAGGCAGAGCTCGACCGACTCGGGCAGCTCCGCCGCCCACCGGGCGAAGTACGACGGCCCCGCGCCGGCGTGCGGGACGCAGAACAGCCGGGCCCGGGCGTCCGGGCGCGGCCGGGGCCGCTTGATCCATGCGGAGGAGGTCATGCGAACACCGTTGCCTTCGATCCCGTGGTCAGCCGGTCGAGCGCACAGCGCAGGCGCTCGAGTTCGGACTCGCTGTTGTAGTAGTGCACCGAGATGCGCAGCAACCGGGACAGGCCGCGCTGGCGCATGTCCTGGCAGGCCGCGTTGTCCAGGCACACCCAGGTGTTGATGCCGGCGCGCAGCAGTTCGCCCCGGACGTGGAAGGGGTCCAGGCCGTCGAAGGTCACCGCGACGTTGCCGCAGCGTTCGACCCCCCGGTCCTCCACCGTGACGCCCGGCATCGCGGCGAGGTCCGCCCGCAGGTCGGCGGCGAGGGTGCGGATGCGCTGCCAGGTGCGCTCCACGCCCCAGCCCAGGGCGTAGTCGACGGCCACGCCGAGACCGATCCGGGCCGCGGCGTTGGCCTCCCAGGTCTCGAACCGGCGGGCACCGGGCGCGAACCGGTAGCCGCCCGCGTCCCACTGGATGCCGTCGAGGCCGGCCACGGTCGGGGTGAGCCGGTCCGCGACGGCGCTGCGGACGTAGAGGAAGCCGGTGCCGCGCGGCCCGCGGAGGTACTTGCGCCCGCAGCCGACGAGCAGGTCGCAGTCGATCTCGCGGACGTCGACCGGGAGCTGGCCGACGGACTGGCAGGCGTCGACGAGGAAGAGGGCGTCGGTGCGGCGCACCAGCTCCCCCACCCGGGCGACCGGGTTGACCAGCCCGTCGTGCATCGGGACGTGGGCCATGGCGACGAGTTTGACCCGGTCGTCCAGGCGTTGCTCCAACGCGGCCGGGTCCACCAGCCCGTTCGCGTCCACGGGCAGGAACTCCAACCGGACGCCGGTGCGTTCGGCCAGGTGCAGCAGCGAGAGGTGGTTGCTGCCGTACTCGACGGGCGAGACGAGGACCCGGTCGCCGGCCTTCAGGGGGATGCTGGCGAGGGCCAGCCCCCAGGCGCGGGTGGCGCTGTCGACGATCGCGATCTCGTCGGACCGGGCGCCCAGCAGCCGGGCGACGGCGTGGTGGGCGCGGCCGACGGCCGACTGGGCGCGCTCGGCGGCCTCGTAGGCGCCGACCGTGCTCTCCAGGGTCAGGTGGGCCGTCATCGCTTCGGTGACGACGCGCGGGGCCAGGCTCGCACCGGCGTTGTTGAGGTGGACGACGTGGGCCACGCCCGGCGTGTCGGCGCGCGCGGTGGCGAGGTCGAATTGCATGGGGGTACCTGTTTCGGCCGGCGTCCGGTCACAGACGCGTCGGTTGGGTGTCGAGGGGCGCCCGGGCCGGGCGGGCGGGATCGCCGCCAGCCCGGCCCGGGCCGCTCCCGTCAGCCGGCGAGGTAGCGCATGGCCTCCGCCGCGGCCTCGGCGTCCGGCGAGGTCCGCGAGCCGGCGAGGCGCCAGCAGACGTCGGCGAGGTCGGCGAGCGTGGTGCACCCCCACAGGTCGGCCATCGGCAGCTTGAGCTGCAGGGCGCTCTCCAGCCGCACCACGGCCTCCAGCAGGGCGAGCGAGTCGCAGCCCACGTCGAGGAGGGAGTCCTCCTCGCGCGGTCCGGCGGTGTCGGTGACCTCGGCGATGACGGTGCGGACCGTCTCGCCCACGGACGCCCGGGTCAGCTCCTCGCCGGTGCCCGCCTCGGCGGCGGCGCGGCGGCGGCGGTCGAACGAGCGCCGGATGCGCTCGATCCGCTCGGGCAGCGGGACCGTGGAGACCACGCACTGCGCCTGGTCCGCGGCGAGCACGGCGTCGACGATCTCGCCGGCCTGGTCCGGGCGGATGGCCGTACGGGCCGCCGCCGCGCCGATCCGGGCGGCGCCGCCGTCCTCGGTGGAGAAGCGCCAGGAGTCCCAGTCCACGCTGGTCCAGGGGGCGCCCTCGGCGCGGCGCCGGTGGGCGTAGGTGTCCAGGTAGCGGTTGGCGGTCGAGTAGATGCCGAAGGCGATGCCGCCGAGCACGGTGTCGAGACTGGAGCAGACCAGCACGAACTCCGGTTCCTCGGCGCGGGTGACGCGGTCGAGGACGGCGATCCCGGGGACCTTCGGCCGCAGGGCGGCCCGTGCACGGTCGGTGTCCGTCTCGGCGAGGAAGGAGAAGTTCCGGCTCTCCTCGATGCCGGCCGAGTGGACCACGCCGTCGATGCCGCCCCAGCGGGTGCGGACCTCGGTCACCACCGCGCGCATCGCGTCCTCGTCCGCCACGTCGGCGGCCAGCACCGCGACCTCGGCGCCCAGGGCGCGCAGCGCCTCCGCCTCCGGGGCGTCGTTGCGGGCGGTACGGGAGACCAGGGCCAGCTTCACCGGCGCGGTGCGGGCGAAGTGCCCGGCGATCAGGAGGCCGATCCGGCCGAGGCCGCCGGTGACGAGGTAGACCCCGCCGGGCTTGATCCGGGGCCCGGCCGCCGCGGCGGCGGGCACCGCCTCGACGTCCGGGACGAGCCGGTCGCCGCCGCGGATCACCACCTCGGCGTCCTCCTCGGGGGCGGCCAGCTCGGCCAGCAGCCGGGGCACGGCCTCGGCGGCGGGGGTGCCCAGGGCGAAGTCCACCGCCCGGCAGCGCAGTTCGGGGTGCTCCTGGGGGATCACCTTGGCCAGGCCCAGCAGCCCGGCGGCCTCCGCGCGCAGGGTGCGGCAGGAGTCGTCCGGGGCGCCGGCCGCCGGACCGCCGAGGGAGCGCGCGCTCTGCGCGTTCTCCGTGACGATCCACAGGTCGCTCTGCTGCCGGCGGGCGGCGAGCGCCTGGACCAGGTGCAGGACGCCGAGCGTGCCGCGGGCGATGCCGGAGTCCTGGTCGGCGGGCTCCCCCCAGGACCACAGGTGGACGACCTCCGAGACCGAGCCGTCCAGTTCGACGGCCCGGGCCACCAGCCGGTCCAGGTCCTCGGCCGCCCCGGGGCGGACCTCGAAGCGGTGTCCGGAGCGGACCGCGTACGCGTCCCCGGCCGCCACCCGCAGCACGGTCCGGCCGGTCGCCCCGAGCTCCGCGGCCAGGGCGTCGGCGAGCGCGGCGCCCGGCGATCCGTCCTCGCCCCCGAGGAGCAGGGTGACGCCCGCCGGGGCGGGCAGGTCGCCGGGGTGGTACGGGCGGGGCAGCGCGGTGCGCCGCCACGCCGGGCGGTAGAGCCAGTCGGCGACCGGGGCCTGCTCCTGGGCCTCCAGCAGCACGCCCTCGGACGCGTCGTCGTCCTGCGGCGCGGCCTCGATCCACAGGGGCTCGCCCTGCCAGGGGTAGCCGGGCAGCGGGATGCGGCGGCTGTCCTCGGGGAACGCCCCGGCCAGGTCGGCGGATTCGCCCGCCGCCCAGGCCCGGGCCAGTACGGCGGCCGGGCCGTCGGCGCCGTCGGCCGCCGGGGCGCCGTCCAGTGCGGCCAGCAGCTCGGCGGTGCTGCGGACCGCGACCGCCCAGCGGTGGGCGAGCGGCCGGCGGCCGGTGGCGAGCGTGTACGCCAGGTCCCTCAGGTCGGTTTCGGGCCGGGTCAGCAGGTGGTCCCGCAGCAGCCGCTTGACCTGGCGCAGGGCCTGGTCCGTGGCACCGGACAGCATGACCGGCAGCGCCCGGGGCGCCTCCTCGGCGGCGCGGGGCGCGCTCTGCGGGGCCTGCTCCAGGACGAAGTGCGCGTTGGTGCCGCCCATGCCGAAGCAGCTCACGCCGGCCCGGCGGGGGCCCTCGCCGGGCCAGGGCCGGACCTCGCGGTTGAGGTAGAACGGCGTCCCGGCGAAGTCGATCTCGGGGTTGGGCTCCTCGAGGACGGCCATCGGCGGGATCTCGCCGTGCTCCAGGCACAGGACCGCCTTGAGGAGGCCGGCGATGCCCGAGGCGAAGCACAGGTGGCCGATGTTGGGCTTGACCGAGCCCAGGGCGGCGTACCCGGTGCCCTGGGTGTAGGTGCGGTGGGCGCGGGTCAGCGCCCGGACCTCGATCGGGTCGCCGACCAGGGTGCCGGTGCCGTGCCCCTCGATCATGCCGATGGACTCGGCGGGCACCCCGGCGTCCTCGATGGCGGCCCGGACGACCCGGGCCTGGCCCTCGACGCCGGGTGCGGAGAAGCCGGCCTTGACGCGGCCGTCGTTGTTGACCGCACTGCCCTTGATCACGGCCCGGACGGTGTCGCGGCGGGCCAGGGCGTCGTCGAGGCGGCGCAGCACCAGCACGCCCCCGCCGTCGCCCTCGACGTAGCCGCTGGCGCCCTTGTCGTAGGCCCTGGTGCTGCCGTCGCCGGAGAGGATGAACCCCTCCTGGTGCTCGTAGGCCAGGGTCTCGGCGGTGCCGATGCTGACGGCGCCGACCAGGGCCATGTCGGCCCGGCCGGCCCGCAGCGCCTCGCAGGCGAGGTGCACGGCGACGGCGGCCGAGGAGCAGGCGCTCTGGACGTTGACGGACTCGCCGGTCAGGCCCAGCTTGTAGGAGATCCGGGTGGGCAGCGTGTCGGGTTCGTTGGACAGCTGGGCGAGCATCCGCTCGGCGGCCGAGCGGGCCTCGAAGTCCCGTCCCTGGTAGTAGGTGTTGGGGCCGACGGAGGTGTAGACGGCGACGTCCTCGCGCAGCCGGTACGGGTCGTACCCGGCGTCCTCCATGGCGTTCCAGGACAGCTCCAGCAGGTGCCGGTGCTGGGGGTCCAGGACCTCGGCCTCGCGCCGCGGGATGCCGAAGAACTCGGCGTCGAAGCGGCGGACGTCCTCGATGAGGCCGCGGGCGTGCACCCGGCGGCGGCCGGTCGCCGGGTCCTCCTGCACCCGGGGCGTGCCGTGGGTGATGTTCTCGCGGCCCTCGCGGATGGTGGTCCAGAAGGCGTCCAGGCCGGGGGCGCCGGGCAGGTCGGCGGCCATGCCGATGACGGCGATGTCGGGGCGGCGCTGCTGCGCCGGGGTGGGGTTCACAGGTGTCACACCTCGGAGTCGGCTATGGCCTGGGCCAGCTGGCGGACCGTCGGGAATTCGTAGAGGGCGGTGGAGGGCAGCGGGAGGCCGGTGGCGGCCTCGATGCGCCGGCGGGCCCGGGCGAGGGTGATCGACGTACCGCCCAGGTCGAAGTAGTTGTCGTCCAGGCCGACCCGGGCGCCCTCCAGGATCTCGCCGAGCAGGCCGGCGATCAGCTGCTCCAGCTCGGAGGCGGCGGGCCGGTACTCGCTGCCCAGCGGGAGCCCGGGGGCGCCGGTGTCGGCGCGCAGGGCCGCCCGGTCGGTCTTGCCGTGCCGGGTGAGCGGCAGCCGGTCGACCCGGTGGAACTCCGACGGGACCATGTAGTCGGGCAGCCGGGCGGCGAGAGCGCCGCGCAGGGCGGTGACGGTGGGCTCGGCGCCCTCGGCGGGCAGGACGAAGGCGGCGAGCACCCGCTGGCCGGCGCTCTCCCGGTCGACCACGGCCACCTGGGCGACGGTCGGCTCGGCGAGCAGTGCGGCCTCCACCTCGGTCAGCTCCACGCGGTTGCCGCGGACCTTCACCTGGCTGTCGACCCTGCCGAGCACCTGGACGAGACCGCCCGGCAGCATCCGGGCGAGGTCGCCGGAGCGGTAGATCCGGCCGTCGCCGCCGGTGGATCCGAACGGGTCGGGCAGGAAGGCCCCGGCCGTGAGGTCGGGCCGGTTGTGGTACTCGCGGGCCAGGGCGTCCCCGCCGATGTAGAGCTCGCCGGTGGTGCCGTCCGGCACGGGCCGCATCCGGTCGTCGAGGATCCACACGAGGGTGCCCGGCAGCGGTGCGCCGACCGGCGGCGGGGAGTGGTCGAGGTCGGCCTCCTCGAAGACGTGGCAGCAGGTGAAGACGCCGGCTTCGGTGGGGCCGTAGCCGTTGGAGAAGCGGATGTCCGTGGAGCGCATGGCCTCGGCCAGGTGGGAGGTGGACAGCACCTCGCCGCCGATGACCACCTGCTCCAGTCCGCTGTCCTTCAGGCGTCCCTCGTCGACGAGCTGGTTGAAGAGGGTCGGGGTCAGCCAGCAGGTGGTGACGCCATGGGCGCGGACCGTCTCGATGACGGCGTCCGCGGAGGAGCGCTGGTCCGGCAGCAGGACCAGCCGGGCACCGTTGGCGAGCGCCCCCCAGATCTCGAAGACCGAGGCGTCGAAGGAGAGCGGGCAGGCCTGGAGGAAGGTCTGGCCGGCGTCGAAGGTGCCGTAGCGGCCGGTGCGCACGATGCGGGCGGCGGCCCGGTGCGGCACGGCCACGCCCTTGGGGGCGCCGGTGGTGCCCGAGGTGTAGATGACGTACGCCAGGTTCTCCTCGGTGGCCCGGCCGGTGGCCGCGCCGGCCGCCGGGGCCGCGGGCCCGCCCTCCTGCGGACGGTCGGCGCGGACCCGCACGCCGTCGAAGTCGAGCGGCCGGTCGCCGGTCGCCGGGGTGGTGACGACCGCCGCGGCACCCGCGTCGCGCAGGATGAACGCGATCCGGTCGGCCGGGTCGTCCAGGCGCAGCGGCAGGTACGCGCCGCCCGCCTCGAGGATGCCGATCATGCCGACGAGCATCTCCGGGGACCGGTCGGCGTAGAGGCCGACGACCGTGTCGGGGCCGACGCCCGCCGCGCGCAGCCGGGCGGCCAGGGCGAGCGCCCGGTCGTGGAGCTCCCCGTAGGTCAGCGACCGCTCGCCCTGCACCACGGCCACCGCGTCACCGCGCCGGGCCGCCTGCCGGGCGAACCGGTCGTGCAGGCACCCGCCCGCCGTTTCCCCGCCGGAATCGGCCCGCCTCTGCTCAGTCATCCCACTACCTTCAGTCTTCGTCGTCCATTGCAGCCACCCGGACACCTCGCGTCCGGGACCGGAATTCCCCGTGGACCAGTGCGTAGCAAAACCATCGGGACCAGCAATTGTCAACACGGTGTTTCGTGCGCACCGCCCATCATCACCGCAGGTGGAGGCCGCATTGCGGTGGGCGCGGGGGTGTCCTGGATTTCCTGTTCCTTTCTCGCACAGCGAGAAGGGGCGCCGTTTCTCGCCGTGCGAGAAAACACCGCCGTCCCCCGCCGGGCGAGAAAGGAAATCTCTTTTCCCGGCAGGCGAGAAAGCACCCTTAAAGACTTTCGGAACAGCACGCGCATTGCCCTACGATCGGGAATCGGAGTCCGTCCGGCCGGGTGCCGGGCGCGCCGTACCCACACGCTTGGAGCGCCCATGACGCTGCTGACCACCTGGTCCGAGTCCGGCCCCGGGACCGTCGTGCGCCGCACGTCCGACCCCCGGGCCGTCGCCACCGCCCTGGCGGCCGTCGGCGTCCGGTACGAGCAGTGGCCGGTGCGGGACGACGTACCACCGGGCGCGGACCCGGACACCGTCCTCGCCGCCTACCGCGAGGAGGTCGAACGGCTGGTCGCCGAGGAGGGCTTCACCACGGTCGACGCCGTGAGCCTGCACCCCGACGGCACGCCCGACTGGCCCGAGCGCGCCGCGCGGGCCCGGCAGGCCTTCCTCGAGGAGCACACCCACGAGGACGACGACGAGGTGCGCTTCTTCGTCTCCGGGGCCGGCGTGTTCTACCTGCACATCGGTGCGGAGGTGCACGCGGTCTACTGCGAGCGGGGCGACCTCCTCGGCGTGCCGCGCGGCACGACCCACTGGTTCGACATGGGCACCGAGCCGGACTTCACCGCCATCCGGTTCTTCCACGAGGAGGACGGCTGGGTCGCCGCCTTCACCGGCAGCCCCATCGCGGGGCGCTTCCCCGGCTTCGACGAGATCCGGGCCGGGTACGCCGGGGCGCGCGGATGACGCCCTTCGCCGCCGACAGCGTGGTGCTGGACGTGGAGGGCACCACCAGCGCCACCGGCTTCGTCACCGGCGTGCTCTACCCGTACGCCCGCGAGCGGATGGGGGCGGTGCTGCGGGAGCGGGCCGGCGATCCGCGGGTGGTCCGGGCCGTGGCCCAGGTCCGCGAACTGCTCGGCGAGCCCGCCGCGGACACCGCCCGGATCGAGGCCGCCCTGGAGAGCTGGCTCGACGAGGACCGCAAGGCCACGCCGCTGAAGACCCTCCAAGGGGTGCTGTGGGCCGAGGGGTTCGCCCGCGGGGAGCTGGTCCCGCACTTCTACCCGGACGTGCTGCCCGCGCTGCGGCGCTGGCACGCGGGCGGGCTGCGGCTGCACGTGTACTCGTCCGGGTCGGTCGCGGCCCAGCGCGCCTGGTTCGGCCACACCGCCGAGGGCGACCTGCTGGGGCTGCTGGACGGGCTGTACGACACGGAGAACGCCGGTCCCAAGACGGCCGCCGCCTCCTACCGGACCATCACCGGGGCCCTGGGCACGCCGCCCGGCCGGACCCTGTTCCTCTCCGACCGGCCCGCCGAGCTGGACGCGGCCCGTGAGGCGGGCTGGCTCACGCTGCGGCTGGTCCGGCCGGGCGAGCCGCACGCCGGGGACCCGGACGGGGCCGCGGCCCACCCCCGGGCCGGCTCCTTCGACGCGGTCGGGGTCGCCCCGGCCGCCCGTGCCCTTCACACCGCCGAGGACGGAGAACGATGAGCGTGCACCCCGGGCCGGTCGTGGCCCCGGACGAGGCGGGCGCCGTGCTGGCGCGCGAGGCGGCGCGGTTCGCGTCCTTCGGCTGGATGCGCGGCACCGCGGGGAACCTGTCGGTGGTGACCTCACGGGAGCCGCTGCGGCTGCTGGTCACGGCCAGCGGGCGGGACAAGGGCGAACTGGACCCCGCCGACACAGTACTGGTGGACGGGTGGGGAGAGCCGGTGGTCGCGGGCTCCGGCCGGCCGTCCGCGGAGGCCGCCCTGCACGCCCGGGTGGTCCGGCTCACCGGCGCGGGCGCGGTGGTCCACGTGCACACCGTGGCGTCGGTGGCGGCGGGGCGCCGGCACCCGGCGGGCGTCGCCTTCCGCGACCTGGAAATGCTCAAGGGGCTCGGCCGGTCGGCGCACGACGAGGAGGTCGTCCTCCCGGTCATCGCGAACAGCCAGGACATGGACGTGCTCGGCGGCCGGCTGGAGGCGGTCCTCGACCCGCGGGTCCCCGCCGTGCTGGTGGCCGGACACGGCCTGTACGCCTGGGGCGCGGACCCGGCCGCGGCGCGCCGGCACACCGAGGTCGTCGAGTGGCTGCTGGAGCTGGCCCTGACGGCACCCTGACCGCGAGCCGGGTCGAGGACGGGGCGGGCCCGGGGCATGTGCCGCCGGGATCCCCGTCCTGCACGACCGGATCAAGGCCGCCGAGGGCAAGGAGGGGCAC
>NZ_JBFBGK010000164.1:0-12657 GCF_040684615.1 Streptomyces sp. NPDC089919 | reverse complement strand
GCGACGACCTCGCGGACCGCGCCGAGCACGCCCTGGTAGCCTGAGCAGCGGCAGAGGTTGCCGCAGAGCGCCTGGCGGGTCTCCAGCGGGGCCGGCGACCTCGGCGCGGACGTGGTGGCCACGACCCGGGACGGGGCGCGGGTGGTGCTCCAGTGCAAGCGCTACCAGCCCGGCCGCCGGGTCGGTTCCCAGGACCTCCAGCGCTTCGGCGGCACCTGCTTCACCGTCCACGAGGCGTCGGTCGCGGTCGTGGTGACCACCTCCGAGTTCACCGAACCGGCCGCCGACTACGCCGCCCGCTGCGGCATCATCTGCCTCGACGGCGCTGGCCTCGCCGCCTGGGCCGCCCAGCAGGCACCGCCGCCCTGGGAGACGGGGACGGCATAGCGAGGGGCCCGTCGCGGGGTGGGCGCCGCCGGATCAGGGCCGGATCGTGAAGAGGCGGCGGGTGCCGGTGAGGTCCAGGACGCGGAGGGTGTGGAAGGAGGGGGCGGCCAGTTCGAGGCCGGCGCCCTCGTCCTCGACCCGGCGGCGCAGGTCCAGGAGGAGGCTGAGGCCCGAGGAGTCCATGAAGGTCACGCCCGACATGTCGAGGGTCAGGGTCCGGCCTTCGAGGGGGAGCTCGTCGATGAGCTGGGTGACGTCGGTGCGGGTATCGATGTCGAGGTCCCCCGCCACGGTCACGAGGACGTGCTGCGGCCGGGTGGCGACGTCGACGGTCAGGGAGCTGCCGGGCATGGAGGTGGCCGCCGTTTCCAGTCGGAGCCCGTCACGGTCGGCTCCGTAGGGGAGGGGCCGTCAAGCGCGCGGCCTGGGTGTCGCGCAATGCCGGGCGGGACAGCCCGCACCCGTCGGTGGTCACCTTCGGTGACCGGGCGGCGGCGCGGGGTCTCCCGCCGGACCAGGCTGGTTACCCTCAGTCTGCCCCTGCCCAAGCCCCGCATGCGAGCGCACCACCGGCCGGCCGCCCGCGGTCCGCGTCGGGACCGGCCGGTGGCGGGGCGGAATCAGCCGGACAGGCCGAAGGCGTGGCGCAGGGTGAGCCGGAGGCCGGCCTTGCCGTGCGCCGGCTTCGCGGCCGGCGCGGGCGCGGGTGCGGCCGCCGGCCGGACGGGCGGAGCGGGCCGCAGCGGGGTGGCGGGCACCCGGCTGTGCCGGGCGATCTCGGCGCGGACCAGGGCCGCGATCACGATCTGGGGGTCCATGGGCATGACGGAGCTCTCTTCGTCGGTGCTGACTGCGGGGTGGACCGGGCCGCCGCACCGCTGCCGGAGGGGCAGGGATGCGGCCGGCCCGGTCAGCAGCGCAGGACCGAGCTCGGAGCGGAGATCGAGGAGAGGGCGAGAGCGCGTGCCGGGGCGGGCCGGGCGGGGCGGGAGTCGAACACCGCCGTCGGGGAGCCGGCCGTGACGGCCTGCCGCAGGGTGGGCGCGCTCGGGGTGGCCCGGTGGGCCGTCGATGCCGCGCGGGCGCCGGTACCCGGTACGTGGCCCTCGCCCAACGAGCCGGAGAGCCTGGCCCCGGAAGAGGCACAGAGGGCGTCGGGCGCGAGGTCCGCGGTCGCCGCGGCCCGGGCCCGGCACCCGTCGGGGTCGAGGGCGCCGACCGGCGCGGGGCCCGCGACGAAGAGGGCGTGCAGCAGGGTGACCACCGCGGCCAGGGCGAGCAGGGCGGCCCGCGCCACCGCGGTGCCCCGCTGCCGACGCCCGGTCATGTCGCCTCCTGGTCGCTCCCTGTCAAGGAGGTAACCCCGTCCACCGCCGCGCGGCACGCCGAACGGCGCCCCCGAGCCAGACATTCACCCCATCTGACGATCGCCCCCGCCGGAGGGCGACGGCGCCGTCCGCAGGCACGTCCCGCCCACCGGGCCGGGCGGGCCTCACCCGTTCGGTGCCCGTGCGGTGCGGGTGGGACGGGCCGCGTGAGACGGTGCGGGGGGATGCCGAAGCCAGGCGCCCACACATGCAGGACCCGGCCGGTGTCCGGACAGTCACCCCGGCCGGGTCCTGGCTTGTGTACGTGGCGTCCCGGCCGGACCGAAGAAGACCGTCAGGCGGGACGGGGCGACCGGTGGGGGACCGGCTGCGCACAGGCGACGCAGGTGGTCGTCGCGGGGCGGATCTCCAGCCGCTCGGGCGGGATCGGCGTGCCGCAGCCCTCGCACCGCCCGTACGCGCCGCGCTCCAGTCGGTCGAGGGCGCGGTCGAGCTCTTCCAGGTGCTCGCGGGTCTGTGCCATCAAGGGCCGCGCCCCGTACACGTCCGGGCCGGGACCGCAGCGCGGCCCCGGCCCGGACATGTCGCACGTCAGTGCTTGAAGGCGTCCTTCGCCTTCTCCTTGGCCTCACGGGCGTCGCCCCGGGCCTGTTCCGCGCGGCCCTCGGCGGCCATCTGCTCGTCGCCCGTCAGGCGGCCGGCACCTTCCTTGAGCTTGCCCTTGGCCTGCTCGCCCTTCGCCTTGGCCTTCTGCTCACCGGACACAGCCGATCACTCCCTGCTCGGTCGAAAGAGGCTTACCGCCCTCGTATGGCCACTCGCCCCCCTCCGAAACCAATCGGCCCGGCGCCGGACGCCTGGGACCGCTTGAAGCGCCCCGGGGCGGGCAGGGGCGCGGGCGGGGTCGTCGGGCCCATGCCGTCGTCCCGTGGTCGGTCCCGGGTTCTCGCGCTCGGGGAGAGGAGAAGCCCATGTCCAAGCGCCCAGGGCCAGAGTCGGCAGCCGCTGACCGGAGCGAGGCGGGCGGGTGCCGGCTGCTGCTGGTGCGGCATGCGAAGGCCGTTTCGAAGAAGCGGCGGATCGACGACTTCGACCGGCCGTTGAGCAGGCGTGGCACGGCGGACGCGCCAGACCTGGCAGCTCGCGCTCCCCGCCCTCAAGGAGCCGCCGCCCGTCGTGTACGAGGAGCGGCTGTACGGCGCGTCCCCGGGCCTGCTGGCCGCCGTACTGGCCGAGCACGGGACGGGCCTGCGCACGGTGGTCGTGGTCGGTCACAACCCGGGTCTGCACGAGTTCGCCGTGGAGCTGTGCGGGCACGGGTCGCCGCGACTGGTGGCGGGGCTGCGGGCCCGGCTCGCGACGTCCGGGGTGGTCGTGCTGGACCTGCCGGGCGGCTGGCAGTCGCTTGCGGCCGGTACCGGAACCCTCGCCGCCTACTGGCGACCCGGTCGGCCGACGCCTTGACGGCTCCTTTGCCCGGACCGCGCGTTTCCGCTCCCGCGCCGTGGTGAGACGAGGTGTCAGGTGGTGCGTGTCCCAAGAGGGCGCCACGGCAGTGGTCCCCGCCCCGGCCGGACCGCACCACGTGCCGCAAGAGCACCGCGGCTCGCCGGCCACCTCGCGGACCAGGGGGTCACCTGGTTCGAGGAGCCCGTCTCCTCCGACGACCTGACAGGCCGGGCGCAGATCCGCGCCGCCGTCAGCGCCGACGTGGTCACGCGGCACGGTCACCCCCGGCGCTGCCGGCACCCCGGGCCTGGGTCTCACCTTCCGCGACGAGGACGCCGCCGAGTACCGCGTCTGACGACGGCCGGCTGTTCAGAGCGGGTCCACGTCCAGGAAGGCGGACGGGTCCGGCTCCGCCCCGGCCGCGGCCGGGGGCGCCTGCCGGGCCCAGATGATCTTGCCGGTGGGGGTGTAGCGGGTGCCCCAGCGCTCGCTCAGGCGGGCCACCAGGAACAGGCCGCGGCCGCCCTCGTCGGTGGTCGCGGCGTAGCGCAGGTGCGGGGCGTTGCTGCTGCCGTCCCACACCTCGCAGGTCACCCCGTCGTCGTGCAGCATCCGGACCCGCACCGGCGCGCCGCCGTGCCGCAGCGCGTTGGTGACCAGTTCGCTGAGGATGAGCTCGGTGGCGAAGGAGAGGTCCGCCAGCCCCCACTCCTCGAGCGTGCGCGTCGCCGCCCCGCGGACCACCCCGACCGCGCTGGGGTCGTACGGCACGTCCCACTCGGCGACCCGGTCCGAACCCAGCGTCCGGGTACGGGCGACGAGCAGGGCCACGTCGTCGGCGGGCCGGGCCGGCAGCAGGCGCTCCAGGACCGCGCGGCAGCTCTCGGCCGGATCGCGGTCGGGGTGGCTGAGCGCCGTGCGCAGCAGCTCCAGCCCGTCGCCGATGTCGCGGGTCCGCTTCTCGATCAGCCCGTCCGTGTAGAGGACCAGCTGACTGCCCTCCGCCAGCAGCAGCTCCGCCGTCTCGAAGGGCATGCCGCCCAGACCCAGCGGGGGACCGGCCGGGAGCTCCACGATCTCGGTCGTCCCGTCGGGCCGTACCACCAGGGGCGGCAGGTGACCCGCCCGCGCCATCGTGCAGCGCCGGGAGATCGGGTCGTACACGGCGTACAGGCAGGTCGCGCCCACCACGCCGCCGTCCATGGCCGCTGCGTCGCCCTCGTGGTCGATCCGCTGGACGAGGTCGTCGAGGCGGGCCAGGATCTCCTCGGGCGGCAGGTCGAGGGAGGCGAAGTTGTGGACGGCGGTGCGCAGCCGGCCCATCGTCGCGGCGGCGTGCAGACCGTGTCCGACCACGTCTCCGACGACCAGCGCCACCCGGCTGCCGGAGAGCGGGATGACGTCGAACCAGTCGCCGCCGACCCCGGACTGGGCCGGCAGGTAGAAGTGCGCCACGTCCACGGCGCTCTGCTCGGGCAGCGCGCGGGGGAGCAGACTGTGCTGGAGGGTTTCCGCGAGGGCGTGTTCCCGGGTGTAGCGGCGGGCGTTGTCCATGCTGACGGCCGCCCTCGCGACCAGCTCCACCGCCAGGGACCGGTCGTCCTCGTCGAACGGTGCCGGCTCCTCCGAGCGCCAGAAGTTCACCACGCCCAGGACCACGCCCCGGGCCGTCAGCGGGGCCGCGATCAGCGAGTGGATGCCGTACTCGACGATGGCGGCGGCCCGCGGCGGGTCCTGGGCGTGCCAGCCGGGCGCGGTGGCCAGATCGGGCACCAGCTCCGCCTCGCCGGTGCCGAACCCGCGCGCCTGGGGGGTGGAGGGCAGGAAGTCGATCAGGGCACCACGCGGGTAGAGGGGGTGGTCGGAGCGGATACCGCCGACGGCCGTGCGGCGCATGTCGGCGCCCGGGCCCGGCTCGTCGCCGTCGAGCACCGCGTCGGCCAGGTCGACCGTCACGAAGTCCGCGAAGCGCGGCACCACCACGGCGGCCAGCTCCTCCGCCGTGCGCACCACGTCCAAGGTCGTGCCGATGTCGCCGCCCGCGTCGTACAGCAGCTTGAGCCGCCGGCGGGCGGCCTCCGCCCGGCTGCTGAGGACCCGCATCTCGGTGGAGTCGCGGATGGTGACCGCCGCACCGCCGTCCGCCCGGCCACCGGGCCGGACGGGGCGCTGGTTGACGACCAGCAGCCGCTCGCCGGTCTCCACCACCTCGTCGGTCGCCATCCGGCCCGACAGCAGCAGTCCGGCCATCCGCCGGTCGAGGCCGCCCACGTCCGCGATGGGGCGCCCGTCGACGTCCTCCGGCAGGCCCAGCAGCCGCTTCGCCTCGTCGTTCGCCAGCACGAGGCGGCCCTCCCCGTCGGTGATCAGGACGCCTTCCCGGACGGAGTGGAGCACCGCGTCGTGGTGCTCGTACATCCGGGCCATCTCCTGCGGGCCCAGGCCGTGGGTCTGGCGTCTGAGCCGTCGGCTGATCAGCGCGGTCCCGGTGGTCGCCAGGGCCAGGCCGGTCGCGATCGCCAGCAGGATCAGCGGGAGCTGGTGGTTGAAGGCGCCCGTGACGTTCTTGAGCGTCAGCCCGGCCGAGACCAGCGCCACCACCCGGCCGTCGGGGGCGGTGACCGGGACGATGGCCTGGATCTCCTTGCCCAGCGGGCCGTCGACGCTCTCGGTGTAGGTGCGGCCGGCCAGCGAGGGGCCGATAGTGCCGACGAACCGCTTGCCGATGCGGTCCGGCTGGGGATGGGTGTAGCGGATGCCGCTGGTGTCCATGACCACGATGAAGTCCACCCCGGCGGCTTTGCGGGTGGCCTCGGCCAGGGGCTGCAGGACGGCGGACGGATCGGGTGCCTTCAGCGCCGCCTGGAGGCCCAGGGAGTGGGCGAAGGTCTGGGCGACGGCCACCGACCGGTTGCGCGCCTCGCGCTCGACGTCGTGCTCGGACTGGAGCAGCAGGGCCAGCAGGGCGCCTGCCGCGAGCAACACCACGATCGCCACCTGGAGGATGAACACCTGTCGGGCGACGCTGAGGGATCTCCTGCTCAGAGGGGTCCGCACCGACCGGCCCGGCGCAGACTGCGGGGAGGGCTCACCACCCCAGTTGTAGCACTCCCGGCGGCCTCGGGGCCGGGTTGGACGCGACCCGCTACCAAAAGGTCATCGACGGTGACCCCGAGGCGGCTCCGAGGGCGCTCGACGGGCCGGGATCAGTCCGCGGCGTTCCTCCGGGCCCGGAACGCGGCGGCCTTGGTGCGGTTCTGGCAGGCGGTGGAACAGAACTGCCGGGCGGCGTTGCGCGAGGAGTCGACGTAGACGCGGTCGCAGCGCTCGGCCTGGCAGACGCCGAGCCGGCCCGCGAGTCCGCCGCTGACCGCGAGGGCCAGCGCGGTGGCGCTGCTGGCGCTGACGCCCTCCGCGAACGAGTCGTCCGCCCCGTGGAAGTGCAGCTGCCAGGGCTCCGCCTCGGCCCGGACCAGCCGGGGCCGCGCCGCGGTGTCCCGGAGCAGGTCGTTGACCGCCGCGGCCGCGTCGTCCAGCCGTTCGTCCTGCACGGCCCGGAACACCTCCCGCATCCGCCGGGCCGCCTCGGCCAGGCGCTCGGCCTGTACGGCGTCGAAGGTGCGCGGCAGCGCGGCCAGGCCGGTCCGCGGCACCGCCGCGTCGGCCGCAGCCGGCAGCTCGGCCCCGCGCGGCGCGGTGTACGGGCGGCCGCGCGCGGAGCCGTCGGTGAGCGCGTTCACGAGCGAGACGGCCTGGTCCAGCAGCATCGCGACGTGACTGTCGAACATCACTTGACCAGTCACCCTCTCCGGTTCTAGGTTGCGTACCTGACGATACGGTATTCGACAGTTACGCGAGAGGGGGCGGGCATGCCCCGCACCGTATGGCTGCTGGTCGCGGCCCGGGCGATCAACCGGCTCGGGGCGTTCTCACTGCCCTTTCTGACCGTCCTGATCAGCACCGACTTCGGCGCGGGCGCCCTCACCGGCGGTCTGCTCGCCGGCGCCTTCGGCCTCGCCACCATCCCCTCGCGGCTGCTCGGCGGCCGGCTGGCCGGACGGCTCGGGCGCCGCCGGACCATCGTCCTCGGCCTCACCGGCTGCGGCCTCGCGCAACTGGGCATCGCCGCCGCCGGATCCCTGCCCGCGGTCGCGGCCTGGGCGGTCCTGCTCGGCCTGTTCTTCGAGCTGTACGAGCCGCCGAGCCAGGGCATGATCGCCGACGCCGTCGGCCCCGCCGACCGGGTCCGCGCCTACGGACTGCTCAACGCGGCCCTCGCCGTCGGCGGGACGGGCGCCGGTCTGCTCGCGGCCCTCCTGGGCCGGTGGGACCTGCGCTGGCTCTTCGTCGCCGACGCCCTCACCTGCCTGCTCTGCGCGCTGACCGTCCAACTCACGCTGCCGCCCGACCCGCGCCGGCCGGCGGCCCGGCAGCGCGCGACCGCCGCGCCGGTCCACCCGTGGCGGGACCGCGCCCTGTGGGCCGTCTTCCTCTGCGGCACGGCCTTCGCCCTCGTCGCCATGCAGGTCGTGACGGCCCTGCCGCTGACACTCGAGCGCTACGGCCTGCGCCCCGCCGACGCCGGACTCCTCTTCACCGTCTCCGCCCTGACGGTCGTGGCCGCCCAGCCCCTGCTGCGGCTGCGCCGCCTCGCCGCCCTCCCGGCACCCGCGGCCCTCGCCCTCGGCCACGCCCTGCTGGCCGTCGGCCTGACCGGCTACGCGACCTCCCGCACCCTGCCCGCCTTCGCGGCCGCCAGCGTCGTGTGGGCGCTGGGCGAGGCCGTCGTCCTGGCCCGCGTCCTGAGCGTGGTCGCCGACCTGGCACCACCCGGCGGCGCCGACCGCTACCTCGCCGCGTACGGCACCAGCTGGGGCATCGCCACCGCCGCCGCCCCCGTCACCGCGACCCAACTCCTCGAACGCCTGGGAGCCGTGGCCCTGTGGTCCACCGCCGCCGCCCTCTGCCTCACCCTCGCGGCGGCCCAACTCCTGGTCGTCAAGCCCTTGCTGTGCCGGGCCCGACCGCCCCATGAAGCCGGGCCCGACGCCCCCGGGGCATCGCGCCCGGAACCGGCTCCCACCGGGGCGGCCGCCCGGGAGTGACGGGGCCGGACGTCGGCGCTCGCAGGTCAGTCCTCGTCGAGCGCGTCCCGGTCGGCGCGGGCGCGGCGCGTCTCGTTGCGGTTGCGCGCGGTGGCCTTGTCGCCGAAGGCCACCGCGCTGCCGTGGACGGACTCGATGTAGAGCGACCCCGCGCCCAGGGAGACGGTCTTGCGCTCGAACTCCTTGGTCTCGTAGCCCGCTTCGTCCAGGGCGAGCGCGACTCCGCTCGTGATCCGGTCCTGGACGGTCTTGACGTACCGGTCCACGTCCATGTCCTGGAAGAGCGACGCGCCCCGCGCCGAAGCCAGCTCCCGGACCGCCAGCCGCGGGGCCGCGGCCCGGGCCCGGGGGCCGGGTGCGCCGAGCACCTGACCCAGGCCCCGCAGCCCGTGGAAGAGGCCCAGCAGGCCGTCGAGGAGCGTGTCCGGAGCGTGCGCGAGGGCCCAGGCCCCCTTCGCGAGCACGTTCCGGTCCCGGTGCCGGGCCGCGATCTCGTCCGCCCGGCGGAAGGCCCGGCGCACCGGGAGCAGGACGTGCGGCGCCACTTCCAGCATCAGCATCCCGCCCTGCGTGTGCACCCGGACGAACACGGTCACCACCACGTCCTCCTGCCAGCCGCCCACCCGGATCCGCAGGAAGTGGCGGCGCTCCTCACCGCCCTCCTCGACGGACTCCGCCCGGTGGCGCGCGAACAGCCCGGGCAGCTGCGGCACGTCCGACCGCCTGCGCACCTGCGTCACCGGCAGGAAGACGCACTCGTCCACGACCAGTTCGCGCAGCCGGTCCAGCACGGCCTGCGGCGCGCCGCTGTCCGACCGCGGCGACGGCACGCGAAGCTTCTCGATGCGGGGGACCACCCGTTCCAGCAGCTTCTGGTTGGTCAGTTCGTCCTGTTCCACGCCGTCGCGAGGCCTCAGTTCGACGGTCATGTGCCAGGCCTTGTGCGCCACGCCCGCGCCCAGGAACGGCTGCTCGACCCCGTAGGTGATCAGCGGACTGTGCTGCCCGGCGCGGATCGCCCGCGCGATCCGCTCGAAGCGGGCGCCGACGGCCCTCTCGGAGAGGTCCTCGTCCTTCGGCCCGAAACGCCGGGTGGAGAGCGGGCCGGCCATGGTCCGGGCGAAGGCGCCGCGCCGCAGACCGGCCGCCCCGGCGAGCACCAGCAGGAAGAGCAGCAAGCCCCAGGCGGGGGAGTGGCCACCGACGTCCGGCTCGGCGCGCTCACGGAACATCTCGCGCAGCCCGGAGGAGAACAGCCAGTACTGGAAGTCGACGTAGGAGCAGGTCCGGTTGAAGAGGCCGACCCAGCCGTCGACGGACCGGTCCTCGTGACCGTGCTGCCAGGCCGTCACGAAAAGCCCCGTCACCTCCAGCGCCATGACCAGGGCCGCGTACCACCACAACGCGGTCAGCGGCCCGAGCCGGTCCGGCCCCGTGACGTACTCCCGGGCCCGCCGCCGCAGCCGGTCGGCGACCCCGAGCAACAGGCTCGGCAGCAGCAGGACGGCGAACAGCCCGCCCGACAGCTTGACGGCCGCACACCACACCAGCAGGCACACCACGGCGGACCCGAACTCCATCCGCCGGGCCCGCAGCGCGTGTGCCAGGACCCGGGCCGCGTCGATCCCGTAGCTGGGCGCGACCACCCGCTCCTCGTGCACGTACAACTCGTCGATGACCCGTCGGCGGAACACCGGGTCGAGGTACACCCCGGCGCACAGGAGCCGGGTCGCACCACTGCCCGCCGGGTCGACCGGCCGCCAGGCCGCGACACCGTCCGGGGCCGGCCTCGGGGGCGGCAGGGGATGCGCGCTCTGCGTCACCCGGCAGACCCTAGGGTTCGTTCGAATACGGCCAACAGTCGTGATCCGGCCAATCGCGGGGCCGGCCGGGTGCCCGCGCCCTCGCCCACTCGGGTCAACCTGCCGCCCAGGTCCCGCACAGTGCGCCGCGCCGGCGACAGCGCGACCTACTGTCGCCGGAGCATGCCGGATCGCGCCGCACCCGACGCCGCCGGGTCCGCGCGCCAGGCCACGACCGAGCGATTGGATGCCGACCGCCCGTGCTTGAAGAACCGTCCCTCCGAACGGACCACAGCCCCCGGCGCTGGACGGCGCTGTGGGGCATGTGCCTGGGGGCCTCGCTGGTGTGGCTGGCCTTCGCGGACTTCGCCGTCGTGGTGCCCACCATCTCCCGCGACCTCTCCGTCTCGCTGACCGACCTCCAGTGGGCCAACAACGCCTTCAGCCTGGCCGCCGGCGCCCTGGTCCTCGCCGGCGGCAAACTGGGCGACGTCTACGGGCGCAAGCGCCTGCTGCTGATCGGGCTGGCCGCGCTCGGCCTGTCCTCGCTCGTCCCCGCCCTGGTCCCCGGATCCATGGGCCTGACCGTCGGCCGCGGCCTGATGGGCATGGCCGCCGCGCTCGTGCTGCCCGGCACCCTCGCCCTCATCCCCCCGATGTTCCCGGCGCAGGAGCAGCCCCGCGCCTTCGGCATGTGGATGGCGGTGGCCTGGGTCGCACAGGCCGCCGGACCGGCCATCGGCGGCGTCCTGACCAGCGCCCTGGGCTGGCGGTCCATCTTCTGGATCAACCTGCCGCTGGCCCTGCTGGCCTACCTGCTCGTGCGCCGGGCGGCCGTCGAGTCGACCGACCCGGGCGCGGCCCGGCACATCGACCCCTGGGGACTGCTCACCAGCGCCGGCGCCGCCTTCCTGCTGCTCTACGCCTGCACCGCGGGACAGGAGTACGGCTTCGGCGATCCGTTCATCATCGGCCTCTTCTGCGGCGCCGTGGTCCTCGGCGCCCTGTTCATCCTCTCCGCCAAGCGCGTCCGGGACCCGCTCGTCGACCTCTCGCTCTTCTCCCTGAGGCCCTTCTCGGGCGCGCTCACCGCGAACTTCACCATGAACTTCGCCTTCGGCGGCATCAGCTTCCTGCTCGCCCTCTACCTCCAGGAAGTCCGCGGCTACAGCGCGCTGGTCAGCGGACTCCTGCTGCTGCCGTCCATCGTCACCATCCTGGTCTTCAACCCCATCGGTGGGAAGATCGCCCAGCGCTACGGCCCCCGCCTGCCGGTCCGGCTCGGCGTGGTCCTGCTCGGCGCCGGCACCGTGGTCGCGGGCGTCGCGGTGCGCGACTACCACTACTGGATCCTGGTCCTCGGCCTGCTGCTGCTCGGCTGCGGCCTCGGCGTCATGTCGATCCCGCTCTCCGACACGGCCGTCGCCGGACCCCCGGAAGAACTCGCCGGAACCGCCTCGGGCCTCTTCAAGGTGTCCAGCATGCTCGGCGGCTCCTTCGGCGTGGCCGTCCTGGTCGCCATCCAGCAGCAACTGGAGACGCACCAGGCGACCGACCGCGCCAAGGCGGCCGGGCTCTCCCCGCAGCAGGTCGACGACCTGGGCAACGCGGTGACCGACTCCAAGCTGTACGACCAGATCCTGGCCAGCGTGGACGAGGCCACGCAGAAGGCCATCACCGCCGCCTACCACCAGGTCGCCGCCATCGGCACCAGCCGGGCCGTCTACGCGGCCGGACTCCTGTGCGTGGCCGCCGGCCTGCTCCTGCCGGTCATCTGGCGGCGCGCCCGGAAGTGACCCGCACCGGCCCCGGTGCGGCCTCAGGCCGGTACGACCTCCTCCGGGGAGTCCTCCCGGGCGGCCCGGCGGCGCAGCGCGTCCTCGTCGGTGTCCGCGTGGTACGAGATCAGCTTGGGCAGCATCGCCGCCAGCAGCGCCACCGAGGCCACACACGCCAGACCGCCGCTCCAGAACGCCGGCCGGGTCCCGGTCCAGCCCGCCATCGTGCCCGCCCGGACCTGGCCGAGCTGTGGCCCGACGCTGTACGACAGCACCTCGATCCCCGCCAGCCGCCCGCGCAGCTCCTCCGGGATCGTCTGGTTCCAGATCGTCGAGCGGCCCAGGGCGCTCAGCATGTCGCCGGCGCCCGCCGCCGCCAGGCACACCAGCACCAGCCAGATGTTCGCGAACCAGCCCGCCGCCGCGATGGCAAGCCCCCAGGCCGCGGCCCCGAACACCACCAGCAGCCCGTGCCGGCGCACCCGCGAGACCCAGCCGCTGGTCAGCCCCAGCAGCAGGGAGCCCACCGCGCCCGCCGCGTACATCAGACCCAGCGCCCACTCGGCGTCCAGTTCGTCCGCGAGGAACGGGAAGATCGTGTTCGGGAAGGCGAAGAACATCGCCGCCAGGTCCACCGCGTACGTCCCCAGCAGCACCGGCCGGCTCCACGCGTACCGCGCACCCTCGGCGATCGCCCGCAGCGAGGGCCGCTCCCCGCCGCCCGCCGGCGGCGCCGGACGCAGCCGCGCACACAGCACCACCGATACGGCGAAGCCCACCACGGTCGTCGCGTACGCCGAGGCGTACC
>NZ_JBFBGK010000163.1:0-12798 GCF_040684615.1 Streptomyces sp. NPDC089919 | reverse complement strand
CGGCCTGCCCGCCGCGGCCCACGTCCGGCAGCTCCGGGGGCTTGACCATGCCGTGCGCCACGTCGATCCGGAAGCCGTCCACGCCCCGGTCCAGCACCCTTCACCTACCCCGCCGGACGGCCCCGCCCACCGCCCGGTTACGCTCGCACGACGGCGGCCGTCCCCGCTCTGTCCCCCTGCCACCGGCCTCGCGGCCGCCGCCTGCCACTGGAACGTCCCCGCACATGAGCATCGACACCGCCCCGGCCGCCGCCGGAGACGCGACCCTGCCCGGCAGCGTCCGGAGCCAGGCCCCGGCCCGGCCCGGGCCGCTGGCCGTCTTCCACAGCATCAGTGCCGTCACGGCCGTGCTCCTCGGACTCGTCGCCCTCGGCGCGATGATCCACGAGCCGGTGCTGATACCGCCCCTCGCCGCCAGCGCGGCCCTGGTGCACAGCGCCCCGACGCTGCCGCTGGCCCAGCCGCGCAGCGTGATCGTCGGGCACCTGCTCGCCAGCGGCACCGGCTTCGCCGTCCTCGCGGCCGCGGGCAGCAGCGGCTGGGCCGCGGCCGTCGCGGCCGGGCTGGCGCTCGCCCTGAACCTGCTCGCCCGGACCCCGCACTCCCCGGCCGTGGCCACCGCGGTCGTGATCGTGCTCCAGCACCCCTCCCCGGCCCGCTTCGTGCCGCTGCTGTTCGCCTCCACCGTCCTGCTCGTCCTGACCGGCTACGCCGCCTCCCGGGTCCGCCGCGGCTCCCCGCGGTACCCCGCCTACTGGTGGTGAGCCGGGGACCGGCCGGTCCCCGTCAGCGCAGGTCGAGGCGCATCAGTACACGCGGATGGCCGGCCAGCACCGAGCTGGTGCCGGCCGCGTGCACGAACCCGGCCCGCTCGAAGTTCCGGCGGATCCCGGCGTAGGCCATCGTCATGTCCACCGCCGCATCGCCGCTGTCGAGCGGGTACGCCTCCAGGACCGGCGCGCCCTGCGAGCGCGCGAACTCCACCGCGCCCGCGATCAGCGCGTGCGAGACGCCCTGCTTGCGGTGGCCGGGCCGCACGCGTATGCACCACAGCGACCAGACCGGCAGGTCGTCCACCCGCGGGATGGTGCGGCTGCGCGCGTACGACGTGTCGGCCCGGGGCGCCACCGCGGCCCAGCCGGCCGGCTCCCCGTCCCGGTAGGCCAGTACCCCCGGCGCCACCGCGGACCGGCACAGCCCCGCGACGTACTCGCCCCGCTCCGGGCCGCGCAGCGCGGCGTTGGCCTTGGCGGGTATCCGGTGGCTCAGGCACCAGCACACGCTGGCCCCGGGCGACTTCGGCCCGAGCACCGCGCGGACGTCCTCGAAGACGGAAGCGGGGCGCACCTCGATGGTCATGTCCCCACGATCGCACGGGGGTCCGACAACGCGCCCGACGAGCGTCCGCAAGCCAACTCCCGCACCCGTCGGCGCCGGTGCGGTGAGATCGGCCGCCGGGCGGGGCAGGCTCAGAGCCGGCGTCCGGCGAGGGCGCGCGCGGACAGGGCGAGGCAGTGGGAGGGCGAGCGTGGAGTGGGACTGGACGACGACGGAGTACGGCGAGGCGCACGCGGGTGCGGTGGGGGCGCTGCTCGCGGACGGCACCGAGCCGGGCCCGGCGTACTTCGACACCGGCAGCGGCCCGGAGGTGCACTCCACGACCCACTGGTCCGCCTACGACGGCCAGTTGGGCCAGCCGCGGGCGGCGGCCCTGCGCGCGGCCTGCGCGTGCGGCTGGCGCGGGCCGGCCGAGTACCCGCTGGACTGGGACGCGATCGGTGACAAGCCCCTCGACGAGGCCGGGATCGACCTGGCGGGACCGCTCGGGGACTGGACGGCCCACCTGGCCGTCGTCCGGGAGACCGTCGTCCCCCTGCCGCCGACGCTGGACAACCTCCTGCAACGCCTCACCGACCACCTCGAGTCGATGACCGGCGACGCCCCGCTGGCGGCGCTGCGCGCCGCGGCCGTCCTGGAGCGGGTCGCCGCGCAGATCACCGAGGACGCCGCCGACATACTCAGCGACGGCAGCATGACCGCGGAGCAACTGGCCACCGCCCTGGGCACGACCGAGACGAAGGCCATGATGATCCTGCTGCGCGGCCGTGACGACTGGTGAGCGCCCCGGCCCCGGCGGCGGTCACCGCCGGGGCCGTACGGCTCGTACGGGCCGCAGAGGCCGGCGTACCCACCGGGCCCGGAGGGTCAGACCCGTGCGCCCCCGCCGCCGCCCGTGCCCGCGGCACCGGCCGGCCGGATCATCTCGGAGCGCAGCTCGCGGGTGATCGCCTCGACGTCGGTGAGTGCGCTGCCGCGGGTGACGACGGTGAGGACGCTGCCGCGGTCACCCCAGATGCACATCGAGGCCACGGTCACGGCGACGCCGGTCATCGTGTACCGGTCGCACACCATCCAGCCGCCGGCCGGTCCCGTCTCGGGGTGCCAGGTGAGCTGGCTGACCAGCCCGCTCGACTCCGTGCTGCTGCGTTCCATCGTGGCGATCGCGTCGATGTCGGAGCCCGACATGTCGTGCAGGTCCCCGACCCCCGCGAGCACTCCCACGGCCGCCGCCGACTCGTCGGAGGGGTTGACGGACCACACCTTGCTGACGGAGGAGCCGAGCCCTTGCGCGCCCATGAGGGACGCGCGCGACTCCAGCATCGTGGCGAACGCCGAGAACGGTGCCTGCGTCATGCCCCGGAAGGTCGCGGGCGCCACGGCCTCGTAGCGCGGGTACTCCAGGGAGCGCTGGTACCGCCACACGCCCGCGCCGGCGCCGGACGCGAGGAGGACGACGAGCCCGAGGGCGAGGGCCGTCAGCTCGCGACGGCCGGGCTTGTCGGGTTCCGGCAGGTCCGACGCGTCGTCAGCCGCAGTGGCGGTGAGCGGTCCACCGACCTCGCGGGGCCGCTCGGCCCGCCGCCGGGCCCCGAGCAGCACCCGGCCGAGCGCGATCCGAGGCAGCCACAGGATGCCCGTGGCGAGCGGCACCAGCCACAGCAGTCCGAGGAGGACGCCGCTCCAGACGGCCGCGGAGAGGAGCACGGCGCGCCCGAGGAACCCCGTGTACGGGGACCGCGCCAAGGGCGCGAGCAGCCGCCGGCCCGGCCGGTCCAGCGCCGACAGGCTCTCCGCGAGCACGGCCCGCCGCAGGTCCGCGGGCCGCTGCGCGGCCTCCTCGCGGGCCTGTTCGGCGGCCGCCGCCAGCGGGTTGCGCCGCAGCGCCGTGCGCAGGTCGGCCCGCTGGGCGCGGGCGGCCCCGCGCGCGCCGCCCGGCTCCTTCCAGGGGGCGGCGGCGATCCGGGCCAGTCGCTGCGCCTGAGGCGAGCCCGGTGCGAGCCGTTCGACCTCGGCGACCAGCGCCGGGCCCCGGTTGTGCCGGGCCGGCCGGTCGTCGAAGTTGGACCGCAGGCAGAGCTCCGCGTAGGCGGTGAGCAGGCCGAGGTGGGCGGGGGAGTCCTCGAGGGCGTCGCGGAAGGTCTGCTCCGCCCGGTCCTCGTGGTCCTCGTCGTCCTCGGCGATGTGCGCCTCGGCGAGGAGCAGGGACAGTTCGGCGTGCGCTCCGTGCGCCTTGAGGGCGCGCCGGGCGACCTGCCGGGCCTCCGCCGGGCGGCGGGCGGCCAGCAGCTGCCGGCCTTCTTCGAGTGCGGCCTCCGTCGCCGGGTCGGCGGCGGTCGGGCCGCCCGGAACGGTTGTGTCGACGTGCATGGATCCCCCGTGGTGCGTGCGGCCGGGCCGCGTGAACGCGCCACTGTCACCCAGGAAACGGAGGTTGTCAATCCGCACTCGGGCATACCGTACACACGGTCACACCCATGGTCTGACCAGGCATTTCCTGTCAGGAGGGGCGCGGTCCCACGCCGCGCAGGAGGGTGTCGACGATGCGGGTGGCGAGGGTGTCGGGGTCCGTGCCGGCGTCGGGGTCGGGGCCCGGGCGGCCGTGACCGGCGTCCCCGCAGTGCAGCACCTCGCTGATGAGGGCGTAGAGGACCCGGCGCACCCACTCCAGGTCGGCGTCGGGGGCGATCGCGCCCTCGTCCCGCAGCCGGCCGAGAAGCCCGGTGCAGCGGTGGGCGATCGCCTCGTGGATCCGCGCGGCCTGCTCGCTCTGGCCCGCGGCCGGCCCCAGCGCGAAGCTCCAAGCGCCCTTGACGCGCAGGACGTTGGCGGTCGCCCGGTGCAGTGCCAGCAGCGGCGGGGCGGTCTCGGGGTGGCCGTCCTCGATGGCCTCCGCGAGCTTCGCCGCGGCCTCCGCGGCCAGGGCGTCGAGCAGGGCCTGCCGGTTGTCGAAGCGCCGGTGCACGGTCGTGCGGGTGACCCCGGCGGCCTCCGCGACCTGCTCCATCGACGCGGCCGGGTTCTCCGCCAGGACCCGCTCCGCCGCCGCCAGGATCGCCCGGACGCTGCGCTCGGCGTCGGCCCGCAGCGGGCGGCCCGCCGTCTTGCTCATCCCATACCTCCGCCTGTCGTACCCGGGACGTTACAGCGCAGGAGGCGGCCGCATCCACATCTGTGACATCGCTGTTGCAGTTACAGGATAAGTCGCTACTCTCCTGTTGCAGGAATCGAACGCCCCTCCCGCCGCAAGGAGACCAACTGTGCGCACCACGGCCCTGATCACCGGCGCTTCCTCCGGGCTCGGCGCGGAGTTCGCCGCGCAACTGGCCGCCCGCGGGCACGACCTCGTCCTGCTCGCCCGGTCCGCCGACCGGCTGGCCGCCCTGGCCGAACGGCTGCGCACGGCCCACGGGATCGAGGCCCACGTGCTGGTCCAGGACCTCGCCGAGCCGGACGCCGCGGTCCGGGTGGGCGCCGAACTGGCCGCCCGCGGCCTGGTCGTGGACCTCCTGGTCAACAACGCCGGCTTCGGTAGCTGCGGCCGCTTCGAGGCGAACGACGCCCGCCTGGACCACGACCAACTGATGGTCAACGTCGTCGCGTTGGTCGGCCTCACCCACGAGGTGCTGCCCGGGATGCTGGCCCGCGGGCGCGGCTCGGTGATCAACGTGGCCTCCACCGCCGCCTTCCAGCCCACGCCGTACTTCGCGGTCTACGGCGCCTCCAAGACCTTCGTGCTCGACTTCAGCCTCGGGCTCCGCCAGGAGTACCGGCGCCGCGGGATCCGGGTGCTCGCCCTCTGCCCGGGGCCGGTGGAGACCGGCTTCTTCGACGCCCTCGGCACCCGCGCGGCCGCCGTGACGGGCTCCTTCGCCCTGCCCGGGCCGGTGGTCCGGTCCGCCCTGCGCGCCCTGGACGCCGACCGCGCCTACGTCACCCCCGGCCTGGCCAACGCGGTCACCGCGCACCTGGCACCCCGCCGTCCGCGCACCTTCGTCGCGGCCATCGCCGAACGCGTCTCGCGCGGCGTACGGGACGTGGCGAAGAACCCGCAGCGCCGCAGCGCATGATGGAGGGCCGCACCGCCCCGGGTGCGGCGGGTGCGGAAGGGTGCGGCGCCGTGGGTACCGAAACAGAGGTCCGGTGGACGCCCTCGGGCGTCCGGCTGCGGCGCGTGACGCGCCGCCCCGGGCGCTGGAACTGGCTGTTCGTGCCCGGCGGCCCCGGGCTGGGCTCGGAGTCACTGCTGGGGCTGGCCGAGACCGTCCAGGTGCCGGGCACGGCCTGGCTGGTGGACCTGCCCGGCGACGGCTCCAACCGCGGTGTGCCGCAGGTGCCGGTGCACCGCTACGCGGCCTGGCCGGACGTGCTGGCCGAGGCGGCCGGGGAGCTGACGGACGCGGTCATGGTCGGCCACTCCACCGGCGGGATGTTCCTGCTGTCCGTCCCAGGCCTGGCCGCCCGGCTCGCCGGGGCGGTGCTGGTGAGCAGCGCCCCGCACGCCGGCTGGCGGGAGGCCTTCGGCCACTGGGCCGCCGGCCACCCCCTGCCCGGGCTGGCAGCGGCGGCAGACGCCTACGGGCGGGACCCCGGCGACGGGACGCTGCGCGCCCTCACCCTGGCCGCCGCGCCCTGGAACTTCACCCCGCGGGGGCTGCCCGCCGGCCGTGCGCTGCTGGCCGGACTGCCGTACTGCCACGAGGCGGTGGCCTGGGCCGAGACGCGGTTCGACGAGGACTACCGGGCCCGCTGGACCCCGCAGGAGGCAGGGCTGCCGACCCTCGTCGTCAGCGGCGCCGAGGACCACGTCGTCGACCAGGGCCTGTGGCGGGACGCCCCGGGCTTCCACGGCCCGCGGGTGCTGCACCGTACGGTCCCGGACGCCGGCCACTTCCCCTGGATCGAGGCCCCGGCCCCCGTCCGCGAGGCCTTCGCCGCCCTGGTGCCCCTGCTGCGGTCCGGTCGGCCCTGATCGGAGTGCGGCTCGTACCGGGGCGACACCTTCGACGCCCTCGCCTCCGCCGACGGCCGCACCGGCCACGTCACCTGACCGCACGGAGGCCGGGGTCCGTGGTCGGACCCCGGCCGGGGTGCGGCGGGACTCAGCAGCCCGTGGTCCAGGTGTGGGAGCCGCCCTGGTCGTTCGCGTCGCCGTTGTAGCCGACCTCCTGACCGGGGCCCAGGCACAGGGTGACCCGCCCGAGCAACTCGCGGCCCTCGTACACCTTCACGTGGTCGGGCACGCCCGGGCCGGAGACGCCGTGGTTGGCCCAGGACGAGTCGTGCTTGAACATGTCGCCCTCCCACCAGTGGTCGTCGCCGCTGTGCTCGATCTTCATGCCGTCGAAGTTCGCGTCGGTCCAGACGCAGAAGTAGCCGCTGCGGCAGTCGGCCGCCGCCGCGGCGGCCGAGGTGGCGAGGACCGCGCCGGTCGCGACCACGGCGGCCACGAGCAGGCTGGAGATGCGCTTCATGAGGGCGGGTTTCCTTTCGGTGGGGGATTCCTGAGCAGTGCGGTGGCTTCGGCGAGGGCGTGCGCGTGCAGCCGCTCCCAGGCGGCGATCTCGGCGCGGTGGCGCTCGCGGACCTCGGCGAGGTCCTGATGGGTGTGCTCGGCCTCGGGCCGGAGGTTGTTGACGACCACCGAGGCGCGGAACCAGCCGGGCTGGTCCCCGTAGAGCCGCTGCTGCGCGGCGGCCAGGCAGCCGTCGGTGTGGGCGCGGACGACGTACCCGGTCGGCAGGGCGCGGGACAGCTCGGCGGGCCCGGCGCCGAAGAGCGCCGCGCTCACCTTCGCGTCGTCCGTGCCGGGCACCCGGCCCGGCACGCCGCGCGGTGGCGTGAGCCCCTGGCGGAGCAGGCAGGCGTCGGTCAGCCGCTGGGTGGCCGCCCTGATCGCGTCATCGGGGTCGGGGGCGGGGCCCGCGGCGCGTCCGGCGCAGCCCGCCAGCCCGGCGCAGGCCAGGAGCGCACAGGTCAGGGCCGCGCGGGCCGCGCTCGCAGCCCGGGCCGGGCCGACGGGCGCGGTGCGGGCGGCCGGACGGCGGTGCGGTGCCCCGGCAGGGGGCTCGGGCCGGGTCCGGTTCCGGGACCGGCCACCGGTGTGCGACGGCTCCTCGATCACAGTCGTCGTGTCTAGCCGCCGGGCGCGGGGGCCCGACAGGGCGGGCGCCGCCGACTCACCCGACCGGACGCACCTTTCACCCGGTGAAACGTTGCGGCCGACGGGCCTGGCGTACCGCCGCGGTCAGTCGGCGTACCGGGCCGCCAGGGCACGGACCGTGGCCGCGACGCGCTCGCGCAGGGCCGGCGGACCGAGGACTTCGACGTGGGGTCCGAGGCGGAGCAGTTCCGCCTCGGCGTGCGCAGGGCTCTCCACCGGGATGACGGCGCGGTACCAGCCGTCCGCCCGCGGCTCGCCCCGCTCCACCCCGTCGAGGACGGCGGACGGGGCGAACTCCCGTAGCTTCTCGATGCCTTCGGGGGAGATGCGGATCTCGGCCGCGCCCTGCCACAGGCGTTCCTGGAGGCGTGCGGTGTGCTCCTGCCAGTGCCCGGCAAGGTCGAAGCCGGCCGGCGGCTCGAAGGTCCCGGCCAGCTCCTCCAGGGCGAGGATCTGCCCGATCCGGTAGGTCCGCAGGTCCGTGCCGGCCCGGGCCACCAGGTACCACCGGCCGGCCTTCAGGACGATGCCGTACGGCTCCAGCCGCCGCTCCACCTCCTGCGGTGCCCGCCACCGCCGGTAGCGCACCAGGAGCGGCCGCCGCTGCCACACCGCCGCCGCCACCGCCGGCAGATGCGGGACCTCGTCGCCCCGGCGGTACCAGCCGGGCGCGTCGAGGTGGAAGCGGGCCCGGATCCGCCGCACTTCCTCCTGCATCGGCACCGGCAGCGCCGCCTCCAGCTTGAGCTCGGCGGCCGCCAGTACGGAACCCAGTCCCAGCTCGGCGGCCGGACCGGGCAGCCCGGCCAGGAAGAGGGTCTGCGCCTCGTCCGTGGTCAGGCCGGTCAGCCGGGTGCGGTAGCCGTCCAGCAGGGCGTACCCGCCGGCGTGCCCGGCCTCGCCGTAGACCGGCACGCCCGCCGCGGCCAGCGCCTGGACGTCCCGGTAGACCGTGCGCACCGACACCTCGAGCTCGGCCGCCAGCTCGTCGGCCGTCAGCCGGCCGCGGTTCTGGAGCAGCAGGAGGAGGGAGAGCAGTCGGCCGGCGCGCATGGGCGAAAACTACGCCACTCCCCTGACAGAAGATGTCAGGGGAGTGGCCTTAGCGTCTGCGGCATGACGAACGACGGCATGACGAACGACAGCGGCTTCGGCTTCTTCACCGGCACCTACGACGTCGCCAACCGCTGGCGCAAGGACTTCCTCGACCCCGCCGAGGGCGAGGACTGCTGGGAGGAGTTCCCGGGCACCACCCGCGCCTCCGTCCACTTCGACGGGTCCGCCAGCTTCGACGAGATCGACTTCCCCACGAAGGGCTTCAGCGGGCTGACGCTGCGCCTGTTCGACCCGGCGACGGAGCAGTGGTCGCTGTACTGGGCCAGCAAGCGCACCGGCACCCTCTTCCCGCCCGTCACCGGCGGCTTCGGCCCGGACGGGACCGGCGTCTTCTACGGGGACGACGAGTACGACGGCCGCCCGATCCGGGCGCGGTTCATCTGGTCCGGCATCACCGCCGACCGCGCCCACTGGGAGCAGGCCTTCTCCGTCGACGAGGGCCGCACGTGGCTCACCAACTGGCACATGGACTTCACCCGGAGCGCCTGAACGGCGCGGGGGCGGGCGGGAGTTCCCCGCCCACCCCCGCGGGCGCACCCGGTCCGGGGGCCGGCCGGGTCAGAGCTGGAGCTTGAAGCCCACGTGCGAGCCGGTGAAGCCCAGCCGCTCGTAGAAGCGGTGGGCGTCGGTACGGGTCGAGTCCGAGGTGAGCTGCACCAGTTGGCAGCCCTGGCGACGGGACTCGTCGACGGCCCACTCGATGAGCCGGCCGCCCAGGCCGTGGCCGCGCTCGGAGGCGTGGACGCGTACGCCCTCGATGATCGAGCGGGTCGAACCCTTGCGGGACAGGCCCGGCACGATGGTGAGTTGCAGGGTGCCGACGACCTCGCCCGCGCGATCGGCGACGACCAGCAGCTGGTTCGGGTCGCTTTGCAGTCGCTCATAGGCGTTGTGATAGGGGGTCAGGTCATCCGGCGATTCCCGGGTGGCCCCCAGTGCGTCGTCCGCGAGCATGGCGACGATGGCCGCGATGTCGTCCCGTACGGCGGGACGGATCTTGATGGTGGTCATACGGCGCATGCTAGCCAGCCGCCCCGCGGGCGCGTCCGGGCGGTCGACCGGTGCGGGCCGCGACCGCCCGGACCCGGTCCACCTGGAGAAACGGTCGGCGCTCAAACCCGTCGCGGAGCCCCCGCCGCCGTGAACCATCTCACAGCCGGATCCGTTGCGGCCCGGTCCGCGGCTCCCCGAGGATCACCCCCAGAGGTGCGCCCCCGGGGGCCGGTCCCGACCGCTCGCGCGATCCCCGCCCGGCCGCACCGCACCGTGGAGGGGGAGTCCCGCATGTCCGGCGCCTTTGACGTTCACGCCCGGGAACTCGCCGCGCGGGCCCGGGCCGTGCTGCCGCAGGCCGCGTACGAGTTCTACGCCGCCGGGTCCGACGAGGAGATCAGCGCGGGCGAGGCGGCGGCGGCCTGGCGGAGCCGGCGGCTGCTGCCGCGGGTGCTGCGCGACGTCTCCTCCGTGGACACGGGCGTGGAGCTGCTGGGGACCCGCCTCGCCACACCGGTGCTCGCCGGGCCGACCGCCTTCCACCGCATGGCCCACGACGAGGGCGAGACGGCCACCGCGAAGGGGGTGGCCGCGGCGGGCTCGCTGCTGGTGCTCTCCTCCCGCGCGACCCGCCACCCGGAGGACGTCGGCGCGGTCGCCGGGCCCTGGTGGTACCAGGTGTACTGGCTGCGGGACGCGGAGATCACCCGCCGCCAGGTCGAACGGGCGGTGGCCGCCGGTGCGCGGGCGCTGGTGCTGACGGTCGACGCCCCGTACGTACCGCCCCGGGCGACCTCGGGGCTGCCGCTGCCGCTGCCCGAGGACGACGAGCTGTGCCGGTCGGTGGGCGTCGGCACCCGGCTGCCCGGCTGGGAACAGGACCCGTCGCTGGGCCCGGAGGCCATCGAGCGGCTGCACCGGATGTCCGGACTGCCCGTCCTGGTCAAGGGCGTACTGCGGGCCGACGACGCGGCGGCGTGCGTGGCCGCGGGCGCGGCGGGGGTGATCGTCTCCAACCACGGCGGCCGCCAGCTGGACCGCGCGGTGTCCACCGCGGACGCGCTGCCCGCGGTGGTGGCGGCGGTCGGCGCCGAGGTCCCGGTCCTCGTGGACGGCGGCATCCGCACCGGCACCGACGTCCTGATCGCCCTCGCGCTGGGCGCCCGGGCCGTGCTGCTGGGACGCCCGGTCCTGTGGTCCCTCGCCCTCGGCGGCGCGGCGGGCGTCACCGGCCTCCTGGAGGCGTACCGCACCCAGTTGGAGACGGCCATGTCTCTGGCCGGGTGCGCCCGACTCGCCGACGTCACGGGGGACTTGGTGTACGGGGAGCGCTGAGGGAACGGGCCGGACGGACTCCGCCCGGACCGTCCCCGCACCCCCTCCGCCAGGCCCGCGCGCGATCTTTACCGCACCCCCAACTGCTGCCATGCTGACCGCGTTTGTTCACCCCGAGGAGGCTTTCTTGTCTCGCACATCCACTCTGGCGGCGGCGCTCACCAGCGCGTTAGTCCTCATAACCGGCGGCGCCGCCACGGCGTCGGCGGTGCCCGTGACCGCCGCCGGAGCGACGACCGCCGTCGCGCGGCCGGCCACCGCCGGTCCGCGGGTCGAGCCGGTGCAATGGACGCCCTGCAACCCGGACCCGTCCAAGCCCGACCCCAAGATCTACGACTGCGCGGTGTACCCGGTCCCGCTGGACTACTCCGACCCCGCCGGCGAGCAGGTCGGGATCGCGATGCTGCGGCGCCGGGCCGCCGACCAGGCGCACCGCGTCGGTTCGCTCTTCCTCAACCCGGGCGGCCCCGGCGGCAGCGGCTACCTGTGGGCGACCACGGCCCGCTTCGAGGCCCGGGTCCAGGAGCGCTTCGACCTGATCGGCTTCGACCCGCGCGGCGTCGCCCGCAGCAACCCGCTGCGCTGCTTCACCACCCAGGAGGACGCCGACGGCGTCTTCGGCCGCATGACCGGGGTGCCGGTCACGCGCACCGAGGTGACCGACACCCTCGCCGCCACCCGAGACTTCACCGACTCCTGCGCCCGCAACGCCGGCCCGCTGCTGCGCCACATGTCCACGCTCAACGTGGTCCGCGACCTCGACCGGATGCGCCAGGCCGTCGGCGACAAGCAGCTGACCTTCGCCGGCTTCTCCTACGGCACGCTGATCGGCGCCACCTACGCCAACATGTACCCGGACAAGGTGCGCGCGATCATCATCGACGGCAACGTCGACCCGAACCTGCGCCTGCACAACGGCCTGGAGTACGACCGCCAGCGCGCCACCGGCGGTTTCGAGCTGTCGCTGGACGAGTTCCTCAAGCGCTGCAAGGCCGCCGGCGCGCCCCGGTGCGCCTTCGCCGAGGGCGACACCCGGGCCAAGTTCGACGCGATCCGCGACCACCTGCGGACCGCCGCGGTGAAGCTGCCGAGCGGTGAGGACGTGACCCTGAGCAGCTTCACCAGCCAGGTGGCGAACGCCCTCTACGCGCAGAGCCGGCTGGCACCGCTGGCCCTCTCGCTGGAGGCGCTGCACCAGGTGCTCAACCCGCAGCAGGCGCTGACCGGTTCGGCCGTCAAGGTCGCCCCGGGCGCGGCCGACCGGCTGGCCAAGGTCGTCCCGACGGCCTTGCGCGAGGCCCCGGCCGACTCGCCGTACACCTCCGACGACTCGTACTTCGGGGTCAACTGCCAGGACAAGCCGTACCCGTCGAACCAGAAGGTCTTCGCGCTCGCGGCGCGTGTCTGGGAGCGCGAGGCGCCGACCTTCGGCCGCTACCAGGCCTTCGACGCGCCGGCCTGTGCGACCTGGCCGGCGCCGGCCAGGGCCGTGGAGCGCTACACCGGTCCCTGGAACCGGCGTACCGCGAACAAGGTCATGGTCATCGGCAACACCTTCGACCCGGCCACCCAGTACCGGTTCGCGCAGCGGATGCAGCGGCAGCTGGGCAACTCCGTGCTGGTGACGGTCGACATGATCGAGCACTGCGCCATCGGCCGCAGCAAGGCGCTGAACGCGCTGGTCACGTCCTACCTGGTGGACGGCGCGGCCCCGAAGCCCGGCCAGGTCCTCACGCCGGACCTGGACCCCTTCCCGGCGCCCGCCGCCCAGAACGGCACCCGCCAGCCCCAGGACCGGAACTGCTCCTCGCTCAGCGTCGTCGAGACGCCGAGCATCACGCCGTTGGCGAGCA
>NZ_JBFBGK010000162.1:0-12866 GCF_040684615.1 Streptomyces sp. NPDC089919 | reverse complement strand
CGGCTGCTCGCCAAGGCCGCCCTGTTCAAGGCGCCTTTCGGGGCTCCGCCCCGGACCCCGCGCCTCAAACGCCGGCGAGGCTGGATGGGCCACTCCCCCGGCTGGCGCCGGGAGGCCTCGGCGGGGCTGGATTGCTCCGGCCACCGACGGGAGGCGCCCCCAGCGCCGCTGGAAATGCCTTCCTCAGCAGCGCTGATCCACGCCACCACGGCCCGGGGGCCGAAGTCCGGCCAAGGGGAACGGTTCCCCTACTCCGACCCGGCGTCGTCCGGAGCCAAGGCATCCCGTACCCGCCGAGGAACCGGCCGCGCCCCCGTGACGTACGGCGAGGGCACCGAGCCCTCACTCCTGTCATCCGCCCCGGAACCCCAACCCCCCAGCCCGCCCGGCGATTGAGGGCCGGGGTCCGGGGCGGAGCCCCGGGGAACGGGGGAAGGGTGGGGAGGGGCCAGCCCCGCAGGGACTTCGGTCGGGGCGGCGGGCGGGGGCTGGGGTGCCCCCGTGGCCGGGGGCGCCTGGGCCTCGGGGCCGGGTGCAGCCGGGTCCACCGAGGCCGGCGGCACGGTGGCCGGCGCCGCGGCGGAGACGTCGGCCGAGGACTGGGACCCTGCCGGGGCGGCAGCCGGGACCAGGCCGGAGGACGGGGCCTCGGCCGGGGCGGGGACCGGGGCCTCGGGCCCGGAGGAGGACGGGGCCGGGGCGGGAGTCGGGGGCTGGGCTCCGGGCCCGGAGGGGGGTGGGGGGAAGTCGGGGATCAGGGAGCCGGCGGCTTGGCGCAGGGCTTGCCAGCGGAGCTCGCGGACGCCACTCGCATGCCAGGGGCCCGCGTCCCAGGCCGCGTCACCCGCGCCGCGGCGGGCCACCGCCCGGACCGCCAGCGACACCGGGACCGCCACCGCCGCGGACCACGCCACGGCCGCCACCCCGACCGCCCACCACACCGGCCCGAAGGCCACCAGCCGGACCGAGCCCACCGGCCCGCCGGCCGCCGCGGCCAGCGCGGACATCAGGGCCCCGCACACCACCGCCCCCCACGCCGCCGTGGCCGCCGCCTCGCCGCCCGAGTCCGCGTCCCGGCCCGCGAAGAGGCCCAAAACCAGCCCGGCCGCCAACGGCACGCCCAGTGCCGTCCAGCCCGCCGACGCGTCGTCGGGGAGCGCCGCCAGCAGGGGGAACCTCGGCAGCGCCGCCGCCGCGGGCCCTGCCGTGCCGAGCGGGGTGACCAGCGCGGCCGTGCCGAGCGCGAAGCCCGGCCCGAGGCCGTACGCCGCCCCCCACACGGCCGCGTTCGGGATCAGCGCCAGAGCCAGCAGCAGTACCGCGAACCGCCCCGACCAGACCCCCGTCAGCTCCAGGAAGGACCGCTGCGCGAGCCCTCCGTGCCAGACCAGCGAGGCCCCGACCAGCAGGGCGCCGCCGCCCACCAGGACGACCGCCCCGGCCGTCCCGGCCCGCAGCGCCCGCGCGTACCGGGGGCGCTCGAAGGCCCGGCGCACGCCCCCGGGCACCCAGCCCGGCAGCGGCCCGTACGGCCGGCCGCGCGCGCTCCAGACGCCCGCGGCCCCGGCCAGCGCGGCCACCAGCGGTACATGCCAGGCCGCGCTCAGCGGGTCGGCGGGCATCGGCCCGCCCGCGGCGTAGGCCGTGGCCCCCGCCCCCACCACCAGGTATCCGCAGGTCACCGCCGAGAAGACGGCTCCGGTCGAAAGCCCCTTGCCGGCCGCCGGGCCGTCCGGACCGCCCTCGACCTCCCCTTCGTACAGCGCGCTGCGGGCCGCCCGCCGCATCAGCCAGACCGGCAGGACGGGCAGCAGCAGCGGGGTGAGGCCGACCGGCGCGGGCACGCCCGAGAGGGTGTCCAGCCTGATCAGCTCGGTGCCGTGGGCCAGCAGCCACAGCCCGGCGGCGATGTGCAGCGCCGCGCCGGGTCCGCTGTCCGGGTAGGGGGAGCTGATCCACAGCACCATCACGAGCACGGCCAGCGCACCCAGGCCGAGCCCGGCGGCGACGGCACCGCCCAGGACACAGGCGGCGGCAGCGGGAGAACGGCGACGACGACGGAGCGTCACGTGAGTCACCCCGCCATGGTCCCAACGACACGCGCTGTGGCCGCGTAACAGGCGAATGATCGTAGTGTCTCGCAATATACGGTTATGTACTTTTTCGGCCATAGGTGCGTTTCGGGGAGTACGGCATGACACAGAGCGTCGACACCGCCTCGGAGCTTTCCCTCCCCTCCCCCAAGGAGCGGCGGCGACTGCGCGAGTCCGGCGATCTGACCCCGGACGAGGTCGCCGCCAGCCTGGGCGTGACCGCCGCGACGGTCCGCTCCTGGGAGACCGGCCGCAGCGAACCGCGCGGGCGCAAGCGCGAGGCCTACGCGAAGCTGCTGGCCGGGCTGGACCCCTCCGAAGCGGCGCCCGAGCCCGCCGAACTGACGGAGCGGCAGCTGACCGGCCCTCACCCGGAGCCCGCCGCAGGGCACTCGGACGGCCCGCAGCACCCGCCGGCGGACGACCCGGCACCGGAAGCCGGCCCGCCCGGGCCCGAACCGGAAGCGGCGGCCGAGGCCGGCCCCGACGACCGCCCGGCCGCCCCCGGCGCGCACCACGACGCCCCGGCCGCCCCCGGCCGCGGCCGGCCGCCGGTACCGCCGAAGGGGGGTTCGCCCAGCACCCGGCCCCGCCCGGCGGCCAAGCGGGCCGCCAAGCCCCCGACGCTGGTGGCCCGGCACAACCCGCCCCGCCAGGAGCTGCTGGCGGGCGCCCGGCCCGCGCCCTCGGTACGGGCCCGCGCCGAGGGCGGCGAGAGCCCTGCGGCCGCCCGGCCCGCCGCCCGCCCCACCCCGTCCGCAACGCCACCGGAGCCGACCGCTCCGGACGTCGAGGGCACCCTCCAGGCGACCCCCGCGACCGCGGACGTGGACGTGGACGGAACCGCGCCGGAGTCCGCGCCCCCGGCTGGGGAGCGCGCTCCCGGGGACGCGGCCCGGACCGCTCCCGACGAGGCACCCCACGAGGGGCCCGGCGAGGTACCCGAGCAGGCTCCCGGGCCCGCCCTCACCCCCGCCCAGGCCTTCGACGCCCTGTACGCCTTCACGGCCGGCCCGCTGACCCGGCAGGCCTACCTGCTCACCGGCCGCCACACCCTGGCCCGGGAGGCCGTGGAGCGGGCCTTCCAGCAGGCCTGGGCGCAGTGGCCGGAGGTGGCCGCCGACCGGGACCCGGTGGGCTGGGTCCGCGCCGCGGCCTACGAGTACGCCCTCTCCCCCTGGCACCGGCTGCGCCGCGCCCACAAGCACCCTGACCGCCCGCCGGCCGCCCCCGACGACCGGGCGCTGATGGACGCGCTGCTCGCGCTGGAGCCCCGCTACCGGCGGACCGTCCTGCTCTACGACGGGGTGGGCCTGGACCTGCCCGACACCGCGGCCGAGACGGAGGCCAGCACCCCGGTGGCCGGGCAGCGGCTGGTCCGCGCCCACGCCGAGCTCACCGGCCGGGTGCCGGAGCTGGCCGCCCCCGGGCTGCTGCACGACCGGCTCGGCGCGGTCGTCCCGGCGGCGCCGCTGGAGCCCCGGCCCGCCGCCTTCGTGCGGTCCGTGGCCGAGCACCGGGCCCGCCGGTGGACCCGGGCCGCGCTGGGGCTGACCGTGCTGATCGCGCTGGCCACCGCCTACACCACCGCGACCGCGCCGCGGAAGTACGAGCCGGTGGAGTCCCCCGGTGCCTCCGTCTCGGGGGTGCCCCCGCACGGCGGCCCCCAGCGGCTCACCGTCCAGGACGAACTGCTCCGGCAGAAGCTGCGCTCGGCCCCCGCGCCGGGCCCCGAACGCCTGGTCCCGCGTACCGGCTGAGCGGCGTACCGGCCGGCCCCGGACACGCCGACGGCCGCGGCCCGCACCCCCCGGAGGGGATGCGGGCCGCGGCCGTGCGACTGCTGCTTACGCGCCGAGGATGGCGCGCGCGAGCTTGGCGGTCTCGGTCGGCGTCTTGCCGACCTTCACGCCGGCGGCCTCGAGGGCCTCCTTCTTCGCCTGGGCGGTGCCGGAGGAGCCGGAGACGATGGCGCCCGCGTGGCCCATGGTCTTGCCCTCGGGGGCGGTGAAGCCCGCGACGTAACCGACGACCGGCTTGGTGACGTTCTTCGCGATGAAGTCCGCCGCACGCTCCTCGGCGTCGCCGCCGATCTCGCCGATCATGACGATCAGCTCGGTCTCCGGGTCGGCCTCGAAGGCCTCCAGGGCGTCGATGTGCGTGGTGCCGATGACCGGGTCGCCACCGATGCCGACGGCCGAGGTGAAGCCGATGTCACGGAGCTCGTACATCATCTGGTAGGTCAGCGTGCCGGACTTGGACACGAGACCGATCTTGCCGGGCTTGGTGATGTCGCCCGGGATGATGCCGGCGTTGGACTGGCCGGGGGTGATCAGGCCGGGGCAGTTCGGGCCGATGATCCGGGTCTTGTTGCCCTTGGCGGTGGCGTACGCCCAGAAGGCGGCGGAGTCGTGCACCGCGATGCCCTCGGTGATGACGACGGCCAGCGGGATCTCGGCGTCGATGGCCTCGACGACGGCGGCCTTGGCGAAGGCCGGCGGGACGAAGAGGACGGAGACGTCGGCGCCCGTCTTCTCCATCGCCTCGGCGACGGAGCCGAAGACCGGGACCTCGGTGCCGTCGAAGTCGACGGAGGTGCCGGCCTTGCGCGGGTTGACACCGCCGACGATGTTGGTGCCGTCGGCGAGCATCAGCTTGGTGTGCTTCATGCCCGTGGCACCGGTCATGCCCTGGACGATGACCTTGCTGTCCTTGGTGAGGAAGATAGCCATGGTGAGTCTGTGACCTCGTCCCTTTACTTCGCAGCCGCAGCGAGCTCGGCGGCCTTGTCGGCCGCGCCGTCCATGGTGTCCACGCGCTGGACCAGCGGGTGGTTCGCGTCCGAGAGGATCTTGCGACCCAGCTCGGCGTTGTTGCCGTCGAGGCGGACGACGAGCGGCTTGGTGACCTCTTCGCCCTTGTCCTTCAGGAGCTGGAGGGCCTGGACGATGCCGTTGGCGACCTCGTCGCAGGCGGTGATGCCGCCGAAGACGTTGACGAAGACCGACTTGACGTCCGGGTCGCCGAGGATGATCTCGAGACCGTTGGCCATGACGGCGGCGGAGGCGCCGCCGCCGATGTCGAGGAAGTTGGCGGGCTTGACGCCACCGTGGTTCTCACCGGCGTACGCGACCACGTCGAGGGTGCTCATGACGAGCCCCGCGCCGTTGCCGATGATGCCGACCTCGCCCTCGAGCTTGACGTAGTTGAGGTTCTTCGCCTTGGCGGCGGCCTCGAGCGGGTTCGCGGCCGCGTGGTCCACGAACTCCTCGTGGCCCGGCTGGCGGAACTCGGCGTTCTCGTCCAGGGAGACCTTGCCGTCGAGGGCGATGACCTCGCCGGAGGCGACCTTGGCCAGCGGGTTGACCTCGACGAGGAGGGCGTCCTCGGCGACGAAGGTGTCCCACAGGGTCACCATGACCGCGGCGACCTTCTCGGCGACCTCGGCCGGGAACTGCGCCAGGGCGACGATCTCGCGGGCCTTCTCGATCGTCACGCCTTCGTTGGCGTTGACCGGGACCTTGGCCAGCTTCTCGGGGGTCTTCTCGGCGACCTCCTCGATGTCCATGCCGCCGGCGACGGAGGCCATGGCCAGGAAGGTGCGGTTGGTGCGGTCCAGGAGGTAGGAGACGTAGTACTCCTCCAGGATCTCCGGAGCGGTCTCCGCGATCATCACCTTGTGGACCGTGTGGCCCTTGATGTCCATGCCCAGGATGTCCGTCGCGCGGGCGACAGCCTCGTCCGGGGTGGCGGCGAGCTTCACGCCGCCGGCCTTGCCGCGGCCGCCGACCTTCACCTGCGCCTTGACGACCGACTTGCCGCCCAGCCGCTCGGTGGCCTCGCGCGCCGCCTCAGGCGTGTCGATGACTTCACCGGCCAGCACCGGTACACCGTGCTTGGCGAAGAGGTCCCTCGCCTGGTACTCGAACAGGTCCACGCGCGTCCGTCCCTTGTCTTTTTTAAGATTCGCAGTGATCGCGGTTGTCTGCTATCTGCGTGGGCGTGCCGCGGAGGGCAACGTGACGGCGCTGTCACAAGGGAAGCGCACACGGTGACCGTGAACGCGGCATGTCCGTCCGGCAGGTTATCCCCGTGGGACGTAGGTCCCTAAATCGCAAGTCACAACGGAGCGGTGATTCGCCTCACAGATCGCCTCACGGTTGAGCTGCGAGTTCGTGTGATCTCACCATTGTTCTCACCAAATACGGAGGCCGGGCCGGCGGCGCGCGGGGCCGTCAGGGGATCGGCAGCGGACGCTTCTCGATCGCGGCGGCCATCACCTCCGGGAACAGGTCGGGGGTGCAGGCGAAGGCGGGGGCGCCCAGCGCGGCCAGGGCCGCGGCGTGCTCCCGGTCGTACGCCGGGGCGCCTTCGTCGGACAGGGCCAGGAGGGTGACGACCTGCGTCCCGGCGGCCTTCATCGCGGCCACCCGCTGCAGCATCTCCCGGCGGATGCCGCCCTCGTAGAGATCACTGATCAGGACGAGGACCGTGTCGGCCGGTCTGGTGATCTTCGACTGGCAGTAGGCGAGCGCGCGGTTGATGTCGGTACCGCCGCCGAGTTGGGTCCCGAAGAGGACGTCCACCGGGTCGTCGAGCTCGTCGGTCAGGTCCACGACGGCGGTGTCGAAGACCACCAGCCGGGTGGCGAGCGAGCGCATGGAGGCCAGGACGGCGCCGAAGACGGCGGCGTAGACGACCGAGGCGGCCATCGAGCCGGACTGGTCGATGCACAGGACGACCTCCTTCCGCACCGACCGGGCGGCCCGGCCGTAGCCGATCAGCCGCTCGGGGACGACGGTGCGGTGCTCGGGGAGGTAGTTCTTCAGGTTGGCCCGGATGGTGCGGTCCCAGTCGATGTCCCGGTGCCGGGGGCGGCTGACCCGGGCGGACCGGTCGAGGGCGCCGGTGAGGGTGGCCCGGGTACGGGCGGCCAGCCGCTCCTCCAGCCGCTCGACGACCTTGGCGACCACCGTGCGGGCGGTCTGCCGGGTGGTCTCGGGCATCGCCTTGTGGAGGGACAGGAGGGTGCCGACGAGGTGGACGTCCGCCTCGACCGCGTCCAGCATCTCCGGCTCCATGAGGAGGGAGGCCAGGCCCAGCCGGTCGATGGCGTCCCGCTGCATCACCTGGACCACGGAGCTCGGGAAGTAGGTACGGATGTCCCCGAGCCAGCGGGCGACCGCCGGGGCGGAGCCGCCGAGCCCGGCGGACCGCTCGCCGCCGCCGCGCCGCCGGGCCGGTCCGCCGCCGTACAGGGCCCCGAGCGCGGCGTCCATCGCGGCGTCCCGGTCGCCGAGCGCGCAGCCGGTGCCCTCGCCGCCCTCGGCGCCGAGCACCAGCCGCCAGCGGCGCAGCCGCTCCTCGTCGGGCGGGCCGGCCGGGGCCGGGGTGGTGGTCGTCATGGTGTCCCCTCGTGTCGTCGTCCGATGTGGGCGGGCCGGGCCGGTCAGGCGGTCCGGCCCAGGAGCAGGCGGACCAGGGGGACCACCGCGGCGGCCCGGTCCGGGTCGGGTGCGGGGCCGAAGCCCGGGACGCCCGCCTCGGCCGGGGCGGCCGGCTCCCGGCCCGGACCCCGGCGGGCCAGCTCGCCGAGGGTGCGCCGGACCCCCGCGTCGTACGCCCCGAACGTCCGCCGCAGCAGCGGCAGTACGTCGGTGAAGGCGCGGGCCGGCACCTCCGCGAGCCACTGGTCGACCAGGGCCAGCAGGCGGGCGTCGTGGACCAGCAGGGTGCCTCCGCCGCCGCCGGTGCCGAGGAAGCCCTCGATCCAGCCCGCGGCGTCGGCGGGGGCCGCGGCCGGGGAGAGCGCCAGTCCCATCAGCCGCGCGGTCTCGTCGTCCGCCAGCCGCCCCTCGTCCAGCAGCAGCCGGGCGGCCCGGCCGCGGATCAGCCCGGGCACCGCCGCCCGCCCCGCCAGCCCCCGCAGGACCAGGGCCCACCGGCCCGGCAGGCCGGCACCGGCCGGTGCCGGTGCGGCCGCCGCCCCGTCTGGTTCCGTGCGGCACAGCAGGGCGATCGCGCCGTGCACGGCGTCGACATGGGCCAGCAGCGCGGCCGCCGCGTCGGCGTCCAGGCCCGCGGCGCAGGCGGGCGGCAGTGCCACGCAGATGCGCTCGGCCAGGCCGGCGGCGACCGTTCCCAGTGCGGTCGTGTCGGTGCCGCGGACGTCGCCGTAGCGCAGCGCCCGGGCCAGTGCGGGCAGCGCCTCGGCCAGCCCGGCCACGTCGGTGTCCAGGGCCGCCAGGTCGGCCAGGGCGCGCAGGACGGCGGGCAGTGCCCGCCCCAGCTCCGCGAGCAGGCACCGCTCGGCGAGCGCGGTCACCGCGCCGAGCCGGTCGGCCCCGGCGGCCTCCGCCTCTGCCTTGGCGGTGGCCGCGGCCTCGACGGTGGTCCCCCAGACCCCCGCCTCGGCCACCCGCACCGACAGCTCGGGCTGCCAGCTCAGCTGCCAGGTCTCGCGGAAGGTGCCGGTGCTCCCCCGCGAGGCGGCCGGGGTCCCCCACGGGACGCCCAGCAGCCGCAGCCGGTGCAGCAGCACGCTGCGCGCCGCGTCGGTGGGGCCGCGCAGGTCGAGCTCCAGCTCCCGGTCGCGGGCCTCGGGCTTGAGCCGCAGGGTGCGCTGACGGCGGTTCAGGTCCCGCTGGAGCGGGACGGCCGGCGCTCCTTCCGGCACCTCGCCGAGGGCGTCGCCGACCACCAGCCGGTCCGCGACCAGCGCCAGCGGGGCGTCGGAGCCCTCGCACATCACCGCGCGGACCGCGTCCAGCGTCTCGGCCAGCCCCGGCAGCGGGCGGCCGCGCAGCACCGCCAGGGCATCGGCCAGCCGGACCGCCTCGATGACGTGCGCGGAGGAGACCTGCTGGTCCTCGGCCCGCAGCAGCCGGGCGACCTCGGTCAGCCAGCGCTCCACCGGCCGGTCGGGCGCGGCGTACAGATGGGCGTACCAGCCGGGGGAGGTGATGCCGGCGCCGTAGCCGGTGGCGCGGGCGAGCCGGCGGTGCGTCCAGGGCACCCAGGCCACCTCCGTCCGGACCTTGGGCAGGCCGGTCAGCAGGGCCCGGTCGGCGGCGACGGTGGTCCTGGCGCGCAGCGCCGGGACGTGCCAGGCGCCGCAGACCACGGCGAACCGGTCGCCGAACTCGCGGCGGGCGGCCCGCATCCGCTGCCGCATGTACGCCTCGCGGACCAGGTCCCGGTGGTCGTCGCGGCCGGGCGCCTCCCGGAGCGCGGTCATGGCCTCGGCCACGGCCTCGAAGGCGGCCGGGCCGCCGCCGGTGCGGTGCTCGACGGCGTCCTCCCACCAGCGCTCGGGGTCGTCGTACCCGGCCGCCTCGGCCAGGGCGGCGAGCGGGTCGAGGCGCACCTGCCCGGCGCCTTCGGGGCCGTCCGGGGCGTCCGGGGGCTCCGCGGCGGCGAGGGAGTGGGCCGCGGGCAGGTCGATGAAGCGGACCGGGACGCCGGCCGCCAGGGCCCAGCGCAGCGCCACCCACTCCGGGGAGAAGGCCGCCAGCGGCCAGAAGGCGGCCCGCCCCGGGTCGTCGGCGGCGTGCGCGAGCAGGGCGACCGGCGGCCGCATCCCGGGGTCGGCGGCCAGCGGCAGCAGGGCGTCGGCCTCGGGCGGCCCCTCGATCAGCACCGCCTCGGGCCGGACCGCCTCCAGCGCGGCCCGCACCGCGCGGGCCGAGCCGGGGCCGTGGTGGCGCACGCCCAGGAGGGCGGGCCCGGTCATGCCGTCACCTCCCGGCAGGCGCGGTAGAAGTCCTGCCAGCCCTCCCGCTCGCGGACCACGGCCTCGAGGTATTCCTGCCAGATCACCCGGTCCGCCGCCGGATCGCGGACCACGGCCCCGAGGATCCCGGCGGCGACGTCGGACGGGCGCAGCACGCCGTCGCCGAAGTGGGCGGCGAGGGCGAGGCCGCCGGTGACCACCGAGATGGCCTCGGCCGTGGAGAGGGTGCCGCTGGGCGACTTGAGCTTCGTACGCCCGTCGGCGGTGACGCCGTCGCGCAGCTCGCGGAAGACCGTGACCACCCGGCGGATCTCCTCGATGCCCTCGGGGCCGGCCGGCAGGTCGAGGGCGCGGCCGGTCTGCTCGACGCGGCGGGAGACGATGTCCACCTCGTCCTCGGGGGTGGCGGGCAGCGGCAGCACGACCGTGTTGAAGCGGCGGCGCAGCGCGCTGGAGAGGTCGTTGACCCCGCGGTCGCGGTCGTTGGCCGTGGCGATCAGGTTGAAGCCGCGGACCGCCTGCACCTCCTGGCCCAGCTCGGGTATGGGCAGGGTCTTCTCCGACAGGATCGTGATCAGGGTGTCCTGGACGTCGGCGGGGATGCGGGTCAGCTCCTCGACCCGGGCGGTCATGCCCTCGGCCATGGCGCGCATCACGGGGCCGGGCACCAGCGCCTCGCGGCTGGGGCCGTGGGCGAGCAGCCGGGCGTAGTCCCAGCCGTACCGGATCGCTTCCTCGGGCGTGCCGGCGGTGCCCTGGACGAGGAGGGTGGAGTCGCCGCTGACGGCGGCCGCCAGGTGCTCCGAGACCCAGGTCTTGGCGGTGCCGGGGACGCCGAGGAGCAGCAGGGCGCGGTCGGTCGCGAGGGTGGTGACGGCCACCTCGACGATGCGGCGGGGGCCGACGTACTTGGGCGTGACGAGCGTGCCGTCGGGGAGCGTGCCGCCGAGGAGGTAGGTGGCGACCGCCCAGGGGGACAGCTTCCAGCGGTCCGGGCGGGGCCGGTCGTCGGCCGCCGCCAGGGCCTTCAGTTCTTCCGCGAAGGCGTCTTCGGCGTGCGGTCGCAGGGCCGTGGCCCCGGGCTTCTTCTCGGGCATGGTCATGCCTCCCCCTCCAGAGCTGCCGGTTGTGTTCACCACCGTGCACCACCGCACTGACAACACCCCCTGGATCAGGGATCGTTGCAGGTCAGAGGGATTGTCAGTGGGGGCGTCTACCGTCTTTCGCATGACTGTTCAGGGGGTGCGCTGGACGTCCGAGCAGGTGCTGTCTCTGGCTCCTGACGAGGCGTCGCGCAAGGCGGGGAGCAAGCTCGGCGGGGCCGGGCCCTGGTCGCAGACCGGAGGTTCCGGTTCCGGTGCGGTGTGGGGGGTGTGCAAGGGCAGCGGGCGGACGCCGTACCGGACCGTGGTCGACCTGACCGGGCCCGCGTACCAATGCTCCTGCCCGAGCCGGAAGTTCCCGTGCAAGCACGCACTGGGACTGCTGCTGCGGTGGGCGGCCGAGGACGGCGCGGTGCCGGAGGGGGACGGACCGGCGCCGGACTGGGCGGCGGAATGGCTCGCCGCGCGGGCCGCCCGGGAGGCGCAGCGGAAGGACACGGCGGCGGGGCGCGGTCCGGCGGACCCGGAGGCGGCCCGGCGCCGCGCCGACCGGCGGGCCGGGCGCATCGGGGCCGGTGTCCTGGAGCTGGAGCAGCGGCTGGCGGACCTGCTGCGCACCGGCCTGGCGGGCCAGGAGCAGGCCGGTTACGCGGCCTGGGAGGAGACGGCGGCCCGGATGGTCGACGCCCAGGCTCCGGGACTGGCCGCGCGGGTGCGGGAGTTGGGCACGATCCCGTCCTCGGGCCCCGGCTGGCCGGTGCGGATGCTGGAGGAATGCGCCCTGCTGCACCTGCTGGACCGGGCCTGGCTCGCCCGGGACGGCCTGCCGGCGCCGCTGGCCGCCACGGTCCGGACCAGGGTGGGGCTGCCGGGGGCTCCGGCCGGGGAGCCGGTCCGGGACCGCTGGCAGGTCCTGGCCCAGTACGACACGGTCTCCCCGGACGGCCGCCTGACCACCCGCCGCCTGTGGCTCCGCGGCACCACCACCGCCCGCACGGCCCTCCTCCTCGACTACGCCCCCGCCGGCCGCCCCCCGCAACTCTCCCTCCCCACCGGCCTCCTCCTGGACGCCGAAGCCACCTTCCACGAGGGCTCGGCCGGCCTCCGCGCGGAACTGGGCGAGCGGTTCGGGGTGACCGGCTGGCCGCCCGCCGACGACCCGACCCTGCTCGCCGGTGCCCCGGCGGGGGGCCGGGATCGGTCTGACGGGGGTGCGGGTGCGGATCCGCTCGCCGGAGCCGCGGCGGGCGGCCGGCCTCGGCCTGACGGGGGTGCGGGCGTGGGTGGGGGTGCGGTTGCCGGTACCTCGGCGGGGGGCGGGGGTTGGGCCGGCGGCGGGGCGGGGGTGCCGCCGGGGGTGTCGACGGGGGCGGCGCTCGCGGCGTACGGCGAGGCGCTGCGGGCGGATCCGTGGCTGGACTCGTGGCCGGTGGTGCTGGCGGGGGTGGTGCCGGTGCCGGGCGAGCCGGTCTGGCAGTTGGCCGATGCGGACGGCGGGGCGGCGGTGCCGGTGCGGGGGGCGGTGCCGTGGCGGTTGGCCGCGGTCTCGGGCGGGGGGCCGCTGACCGTCTTCGGCGAGTGCGGCCACCAGGGCTTCCGGCCCCTGACCGCCTGGGCCCCCGACTCCCCCGACCCCGTCCCCCTCCCATGACCCCCGGCCCCGTCCCCAGGAGGGGGAGGGACGGGGCCGGGCCGACGCCCCCTCCGGGGACCCGGCGATTCCAGCCTCGCCGGCGTTTGAGGCGCGGGGTCCGGGGTGGGGATCTACGGCGGTTCGTACGGCGGGTACGCGGCGCTGGTGGGGGCGGCCTTCACGCCGGACCGCTTCCGGTGCGCGGTGGACGTGGTCGGGCCCTCGAACCTGGCGACGCTGATCGAGGCCGGAGATTCCGTCGCCGGAGGGTCTTGACACCGCGCATTTTGCGGTCCGTCTCGGCC